>JAITFQ010000015.1 GCA_031281225.1 Chitinispirillales bacterium | reverse complement strand
GGCAAATCGTCCTTCGAGAAAGTTATGGAAGGTGGCTATTATTATGTGGATAAGACTCTGTTTATTAAGGATTTGTTAGACAAGGGCGCGGAGGTCACCCTCTGCACCCGTCCTCGCCGTTTCGGCAAGACGCTCAATCAAACAATGCTCAAATGCTTCTTCGAAGACACAACGCCATTTGGCGGCAAGGATACGCGGTCGCTGTTCAGAGGGTTGAAGATAGAAGCCGCCGGCGACGGGTATATGGAACATCAGGGCAAGTATCCGGTGATATTTTTGAGTTTAAAGGAGGCAGAATCGGACAACTATGACGAGACTTGCGATTTTTTCAGGGCTATGATTGCCGCTGAATTCCGCCGTCATGAGTACGTCAAAGAAAAAATTACCCACAAAGTAGAATTGGATGGGTTCGAGAAATTAGCCGCCGGTAAGGCGGATATTCCGGCATACAAGCACTCGCTCAAGTTTTTAAGCCGGTGTTTGGAGGATTATCACGGTGTAAAAACTATAATATTAATTGACGAATACGACGTTCCCCTGCAAAGGTCGTGGATTTGCGGCTATTACAAAGAGATGATGTCTTTCATCCGCCCGCTTTTGAGTAGCGCCCTCAAAGACAACTCGCACCTGCAATTCGCGGTGGTAACGGGCTGCCTGCGGATTTCGAGAGAGAGCATTTTTACAGGGCTGAATAATCCCGAAATGATCTCAATACTTACCAAAAATTTCTCCGAATATTTCGGCTTCACGCAAGCCGAAATGGACATCATGCTCGAACATTACGGCCTCACGAGCAAAAGGGAAGCCGTTAGGGACTGGTACGACGGCTATTTGTTCGGAAATACGGAAGTGTACAACCCTTGGAGTTCCATTCACGTTGTAAAAAACTGGCTGACGGATATAGATGAACTGCCCAAACCCTACTGGTCCAACACCAGCGGTAACGAAATCGTCCGCGAATTGATAAACAGAGCAGACAGAGAAACAAAAACAGAGCTGGAAACCCTGATGACAGGCGGAACAATCTCGAAATTGATCCACGAGGATATAACCTACGACGAGATATACCAAAGCAACGAAAACCTCTGGAACTTCCTTTTTTTCACTGGCTACCTGAAAAAAGTTGGCGAAACCGCCGATTACAAAGGGAGAATTGTTGTTGAAATGAAAATTCCGAATAGAGAGTTGGATATCATTTTTGAAAATAAAGTACAGGAATGGTTCCACCACCGCATATCAGAGAAAAACCTTGACACATTCTTTAACGCCATTTTGGCCGGCGACACCGAAACTTTTCAAACCGAACTCGAATCGCTTCTCAGATCGAGCATAAGTTTCATGGACAACGCTGAAAACTTTTATCATGGGTTTATGGCGGGCATACTCTCCCGACTCGACGGCTACTGCGTCAAATCAAACCGCGAAAGCGGACACGGGCGCAGCGATGTAGTCCTCTACGCCGATAACGGAAAAGCGGAGAAAGCCATTATATTTGAACTCAAGATGTCGAAAACGTTCAAACAACTCCCTGAGGCGTGCGACGAAGCGCTCGCGCAAATAGAAAAAAACAACTACGCCTCAGAATGGGAAGACGAAGGATATACCGATATCATGAAGTACGGAGTGGCGTTTTATAAGAAGAGGTGTTTGGTCAAAACTTGACTCTTACCCGTGGTACGAGGGGTGGGATCACCCCGGATTCAATTACCAATCAAAACCGTCGACACGAACGCCCCCAGAGCCGCTAAATAAAATAGCCCGTCCGCAAGCAGGCAAAACAGCGCCGTATGATTTGGCCGTATCCCGGCGTTGATGCGCACAAAAACCGCCGCGTAAACCAGCGCCGGCACTTGAAACAGGAAGCGCATCGTCCCGGCGTAGCGGTACGCCGTCAGGCCCATGACGGCGGGTGATATTACCAGTAGGCCCACGCATATCCACGTCATCATATATATAGTCTTGCGCGCGCGCTTCTCGCCGATAATCGTAATCAGCGTTTCCCGGCCCATTATCCTGTCGCCCTCAATGTCGCGCAGGTCAAATATGAGCGACCTCAGAAAACTCATTATAAAAATGACGGCGAAAACGGCAAGCGTTATCGGGGTGGCCGCGAATATGCCCGTTATCGTCTGCGGCAGGAAAGTCAGTATCGTCGCCCACGCCAGCGCGACGAACAGGTCGCGGGAGGACGGGATGTCTTTCAGGCTCTTATATGGGAACAGTTTTCGCAGCTTTTCGGGGACAATGGTGATGTGGTACGCCGATCCGGCAATTGTTGCGAAAAGCATTAGATAAAACGTGTGCCTGTTGACAAGAAGCGCGGTTACGAGTACGGTGAGTATGCTCGCGCCGGAGAGGAAAAACAGGCTTTTGGGATATTTGTTGTAAAATCGGTATTTGGAGATGTCGAGGTACTGCGTGATCGCCTGGCTTGTCAGACTGTTCCACAGGTAAACGGATATAAAATAGAACAGCGCGATCGCGCCGCCCGCAGTTGAAAATGGAATATTCTGAATGACGCACGAGACATAAAACGCCGCGATGGCGCCGGCCGACACAAAGAGATTGAGGTGCGCCGCCATGTCGAGCAGGCGCATGAGCGCACCCGCGGCGTTTTTCTCCTTTGTCTGGCTCAAAAAATGCAAATGGTCGCATACCCTCTTTATCATCCAGTTGGGCGTAGACGCCCCCGCCGTCACCCCTATAGTTTTGCATTTGGCGAGCGGTTCCCACTCTATCTCCTCCTCGGTCTCCACAGCCTGCGTATGGGTGCCGCACTCGCGGCCGATCTTGGCGAGACGCTGGGTATTAGCGCTATTCTTCCCGCCAACCACTATAAGCGCGTCGACCGACCGCGCGAGCTGCTCGGTCTCCTTCTGACGCTCGTCGGTAGCGGAACATATTGTTTTTTTGATTATGACTTCGCGGCCGACAAATTTTTTGTTAATCCTGTCGGCGATGGAATCAAACAGTATCCTGTCGAACGTCGTCTGCGATACTAAACAAATTTTGTCAAACTCCGGCAACTTATCGACGTCTTCAAGCGTCTGTATGAGATGCCCGCAGTCCCCCGCGTATCCCAAAAGCCCGATCACCTCCGCGTGCCCCTCGTCGCCGGTGATGATTATGGTGTAGCCCAGGGCGCGATGCCGCTCTATCACCTTGTGTACGGTTTTTACTTTCGGGCAGGTGCTGTCTACTACATTATACCCCGCCGCCCCGTAACGCTCCATAACCTCCGGCGGTACGCCGTGAGCGCGTACAAGCAATGTGGCCGGCGTTTGCGGCAGATTGGCCTCATCCAGCTCGCTCACGCCCTTCTGTTTGAGCATATCTATCGTCTGCCGGTTGTGTATGAGCGATCCGATCGTATAGGTCGCCGTCGACTTGTCGTTAGACAGCTCCAGCGCCCTGTCGACAGCCCTCTTCACGCCCATGCAAAACCCGGCGGTCTGCGCGACAATTATTTTCATGCTGTAAATATAAGTTATGGCGCAATTTTGATGACAAAAAACGTAACAACGCCCCGCGCCCCGGCAAAAAATGCCCCCCGTGGTGCAAAATTTTCCCTTTCTTCAAAAAACAGTTAAAGTTTCGCGGTAAAACCGCCGATAATAATCATGTAGGGCGGGAAAAAGTTGCCGCTTCTACGGAAAGACAAGGTAACAAAGTGGAAAAAGTGACGACAATGATGTCGTCTATTTTATAACCAAAACAAGGAGGAAGTATGCGTATTAACAACAACATCGCCGCCATTAACACCCACCGCCAGCTTGGGATCAGTTCCCTTGACGGTTCGAAGTCGATCGAGAAACTTTCCAGCGGATTCAGGATTAACAGGGCAGGTGACGACGCCGCCGGCTTGGCCATCTCCGAAAAGATGAGAGGTCAGATTCGCGGGTTGAACATGGCTTCGAAGAACTCTTC
>JAITFQ010000123.1 GCA_031281225.1 Chitinispirillales bacterium | reverse complement strand
CCTTTGGGTCATTGTGAAATTCACTTTCTTTTTATCTTTATGATGCCCGAATCAACAGGCGGCGCCTATTCTATAAATATAATATCTGCCAACGGCCTCGGAGGAATTTTTTATATTTTTTCACTACCGTCCCATATTCCCGTTCATCCCTTCTTTCGATAGCCTTAATTGCGTCTAATAGGCATTTTTCGTATTAAAAAGATTTTAGTGAGTTCGTACATTTTTTTTGTTTTTTGCCTTTTGTTCATTTGCTGTCCCATAGCATTTCAGCAAGCTACTCAGGTCAACTCGTCTCCACGTACCGCCCTTTATGATAGTAAACAGGCGTGCGAAGGTTGATTTCCACTTGTTTGTGAACGCGATAAAGCGCAGTATTAGGTAGCATAGGAGCGCAGTCCATATCTGCCATTTGACTGCGTTTTCACTATATCCGAGAAAGGCCGACAACTTTAATGTTTGCTTAATCTGTTTGAAAAATACCTCAATATCCCAGCGTGACTTGTATAACAGGGCGATTGTTGACGCCGCCAATGAAAAATCGTTAGTTATAAATTCCATCCTGACTGTCTTCCCATCCACAACGACATCCGCCGCTGTGCAGCCTAAGCGTGTCGCAAACCTCGTTAAGGCTCAAGGCGTGCGAAAGATGGGCAAATACCATAGAAACTAAATGACTCCAAGGCGAAAAAGTACGAGACTGCCTGGCGACACCATGCTTACGCGCCAACGTAGAAACTAAATAGGAAGGAATGTTTGACATAACCTGTGACAATAACGTATATTTATGTTTAGCTGGCTTCATTGAACATCCTTGCCCCAAAATACGGAACGTATTATGCAGAAACAAGGCAAAACCCTGTTTGTACTGATGATAACCGTAATCGCGGCGGCCGTCGTTACGGTGGGATGCGGAAAGAAAATATCGATAAAAGCCGGGCAGGAATTGGGTGAAATTGATGTCCCATGGTATTGCGCGTCGGCAAGCGAGTTTACCATCTCCACGGCGGATGAACTGGCGGCGTTTGCGGAGGTTGTGAACGGGACTTGGGGCGGAAAGCCGAAAAGGGATAGTTTCGCGGGCAAAACCGTTACCCTCGCCAACAATATCGATCTGTCTCAATACGATAACTGGATACCGATCGGGAGCTTTTTTGACGACACCTTTGATGACGACCCTGAAACCCCATTTTCCGGAACGTTCGATGGAGGCGGGTTTGTCATAAGCAATCTCACTATCAACCGCCCATATACACCGCTTCAAGGCCTGTTTGGCGAGATCGAAAACGCTACGATTAAAAATCTTGGGCTTGAAAACGTGAACATCCGCGGCAGAAACGGCGTCGGCGCTGTAACGGGCTGGATGACTCTCAGCAGCAGCATGATTAACTGCTACTCCACCGGCACTGTCAGCGGCAGCGACGAGGTCGGCGGTCTGGCGGGATATGTCGGCGGCAACAGTTTTGTGGTAAATAGCTATTCCACCGCTACGGTTATCAGCACCGGTAATCCTAATGACCCTGATAACGACCGCTTTTTTAATAGCGCCGGCGGTCTGGTGGGTTCTATGAGCTATTACAGCATGATAATCGACAGTTATTTCATCGGCACGGTTAGCGGTACCGGTAATGTCGGCGATGTGGCGGGAAGAGCCGTACGCAGCGACATAAGGGGCAGCGGCGCGCTTAATCCCAACGAAGCCGGCCTCGCCGCCGCCGATACCGCAATATCCGGCGACGGGCGGCTTCAAATGGGCGGCAGGCTGTTAAAACTTTTGGGCGACCTGCCGGAAGGCGGAACGCTCACCGGCGGCCGCAGCCGCGCGAATATCCAGCGCGTTATTATGACCGAACACAGACCGGCTTTCCGACAAATTTACAACTGGCGCGAAGAAGACAGGCCGGGTCTGAACGGCACGATTACCGTCGGGTTCGCGATAGATGAATCCGGCAAGGTAACCTCCGTCAAATTAGAAAATTCTACCGTTAACGATCCGGTGCTTGAAAACTCCGTTATCCTGAGGGTCAGATATATGGATTTTGGGCGGATCGACGAGCCGGGCGACCTAACGGAGGTTGTCTATCCGTTCGTCTTTGCCCCCACGTCGGCAAAAATCGCCCCCAATTCCGGCGCACGCGGCATACCGAAAACTTTGGAGGAGTGTTATATCGCGCTGGACAATCAATTAAGTGAAGATGTAAAAGACGATATAGCGCTATCCTCTCTCGACGATTTTCTCGCGAGCGCCCATTTTGGCCTGGGGATGTGGATACGGAATAACTGGATCCACTCAAGGGACAGCGAACTCGCGAATCTTTGGGGAGGGAACCCGGACAGTATATCTCATCTGATACTGAGTGGGTATTACACCTATCTGACCGGAATCGAAACAGGTTCGGAAACTGGTGACGATGAGGATTAAGATATATGTTGTTATTGATGATACTTTGCCGGCAGGCCAAAAATTATATTAGGTGTGATAGTTTCTATTAATAGTTTTTTATAAAGGAGAGAAAAATGGCTGTATCAGTAAAGCCCCAAAATGCCAAAGCCCTGTTCGTATTGATGATAGCCGTAATCGCGGCGGCAGCCGTTACGGTGGGATGCGGAGGGAAAACATCTGCTAATATCGGGCGGGCGCCGGATAAACCCGCCGCGGTTTTTTGGAGCGGCGAAATAGATGTCTCATGGCACAGCTACGAAAAAGACGAGTTCGTCATAAACACCGCCGAGGAACTGGCCGGGCTCGCGGCGCTGGTAAACAAGGACAGTTTGACGTTTCAGGGTAAGGCCATCACACTCGGGCGGGACATCGTCATAAACGATACGGCAAACTGGCTGGACTGGGCAAACAACCCGCCTGCCCATCAATGG
>JAITFQ010000109.1 GCA_031281225.1 Chitinispirillales bacterium | reverse complement strand
TTTTAAAATTTTGGGTTAATGTTACGCTGTTCTATTATTAATTTTTGCGGTTTGCGCGGTTCCGCGATTTGTGCTTTTGAGTATCGCAAGTAGCGTGCCAATCGCCATTTCCCCGTTTTGGGAGGAGTTTTTGAGGGGTAGGGAGGGTAAGTGTTTTATTGTGAAACAGCGCAGTGTTCCGTTTTGAGTCAATGTAAAGTAACAGGGGCAAGTTTTTTTAATTTAAATAAAAGAATTTGGTGAATTTTATATTCGTTTGTGTGGAAAATAGTATATTATCTTTTGGGTTGTGGTTGTAGCAAAATGTGAATTGTTAAAATTTCCGTAAAATTAATCAGTAAGGGTGGATTATTATGAATCTCCGCAAAAATTTTATTTGCGTGTATACGATGTATCTCACACATTTAGAAAATCTTGCATTGTCGGCTTTGGCTTGCGCCAAGATAAACAAGTTGCCGTCACAATTAAAATTTTGTTTTGGGCTAACGTTGATTCTCCTGGGCGCTTACGCTTTTCCCGGGAAAACTTACGCGGCGGCGCCGCCGGACAGCGCGGGGAATCTTATTGCGGATTTCTCGTTTGAGGAGGGCGGGAGAGGGTGGAATATATGGGGCGGCGAGGTGGGCGGGGTCGCCCGCAGCGGGAAGGGCGGGCTGACTGTCCATAATACCGAGGTTAAGTGGAGCGGCGCCGACCAGACCATTGTCCTGCCTGACGGCGCGGCTACCGTTACCGTTTCGGGGTGGATAAAGACCGATGAGGTTGTGCGGGGTACGGAGGAGTGGGAAAACGCCCGGATATCAATAGAATTCCGCGACGCGCTTGGGAATCTTGTAGGTGGGTACCCGCCCGTTACCGGGCAGGCCGAAGGCACTACCGACTGGACACATTATACCCGTACCTACAGAGTATCGTCGGCTGCGCAGACTGTCGTCGTCCAGTGCGCGCTCGGCAACGCTATCGGCACGGCGCATTTTGACGACATCACCCTTACGATACGCAACCGCGCGGGCGAGCTGCTCGAATCGGGGCGGCTGTCGGGCATTATGGACGAGGGGGAGTGGTATGTGCTGCGGGCGAGGCCGGGCGTGACGGGCAGCCATTATGTCGACTGGTCGGGTCTGCTCGACGCGCCGGCGGGCAAGCACGGTTTTTTAACTGTCAGGGACGGAAATCTTTATTTTGAAAACGGTACGCCCGCGCGCTTTTGGGGGACGAATTTAGTGGCCAGGGATTGCTTCGCGACCGACGCGCAGATCGATTCCGCCGTGTCGAGGCTCGCGAAAATGGGTAGCAACATGCTGCGCCTGCACCACATGGACGCTCCGTGGACAAGCCCGAATATTTTTGGCAACACGCCGGGCACGCGCGCGTTTTCAAAGGAGTCTATGCGGCAGTTGGACTATCTGATAGCGCGCTGCAAGGAGAAGGGGATTTACATTTTCCTCGATTTTCTCGTCCACCGCGATTTCACCGAAGCGGACGGGGTTGAAAACCGCCCGCCCGATCTCGGCGGGAAGCAGATAGGGTTTTTCTCGCGGCAAATTATTGACTTGCAAAAAGAGTACAATGAAAATCTGTTGAACCACGTCAACCAGTTCACTGGGATCGCGTATAAGGACGAGCCCGCCATAGCGGCGTCGGCGTTTATCAACGAATCGACGGTATTCAGCGCGTTTTCGGGCGATATACTCACGCCGGCTTACAGGGAAGAGCTTGAGGGGTTGTGGGAAAACTGGCTGCGGGCAAAGGCGGATTCCGCAAAGGCCGTGCAGGCGGAGCTTACCGCGGAAGCCGAGGAATCCGCGGAGTTACCGGATTTGGATTCCATTGATACCGGGCATGAAAAAACGGAGATGGCGCGGCTGATATCTGCCGGCGCGATAGATATTGAAGACCCGGAAGCGATTGAACCGGAACTCGAACTCCCCAAACTCGCGTTTTTCGCGCTTGACTGGGCAAACGACCGCCCGCGGCTTCGCCTCAGGTCCGAAGACGCCGATGTCGAGCAAAGCATAGCGTTTCTTTCGGAGATCGAGACGGGCTATTTCAGGGAGATGCGCGACCATATCCGCGGCGTCGGCTGCCGGTATCCGCTGGCGGGGAGTAATATGCCGCTGCCGCTCCTCGCGATGCTCAGGAATAACGCCGAACTCGACATCATCTGCTCGAACGACTACTGGGATCATCCTCAGGTTTGGAAGATTGATAACGATTGGGACAGAATTTTGGAAGCGCCGTTCCACAACCGCTCCCAATTAAGAAACATAAGGTCGAGCGCCATTCAGAACAAATCGTATTACCGCGTCGACGGCAAGCCGTTTATCATGACCGAGTGGAACCATTGCTACCCCAACGAGTACGTTCTTGAAGGGGTGCCGCTCATCGCCGCGTACGGGGCGCTGCAAGGGTGGAACGGGATTTTGCAGTTCGATTTCAATCTAGAAACTCTCGGCGTCGACCGTATCCACAGTTACAAATTGTCGGTACAGCCCGAAGACATCGCGCAGTGGGTCATGGCCGCGCCGCTATTTTTGCGGGGCGACGTGAGGGCGGCCCCGGGGCTGATTGTTGAGAATATTACCGAAGAGCAATACGGCGATATACCCAATTATTCCGAGATGCTCGAAAAAAATTACCACCTGCCCTTTATCACAAGGGTAGCGAAAAGTTTTGACGCGGAGGACGACGGCGGCACCCAATATTTTGATTCCAGCACCGGCACGATCCGCAGGGCTGGCGGCGGCGAGCGCGGCAATATAGAGGATTACGCCCAATATTATGACCGCGACAGCGGCATAATCCGCTCCGAGACCGGCG
>JAITFQ010000066.1 GCA_031281225.1 Chitinispirillales bacterium | reverse complement strand
ACCCCCCACCCCCGTAAAAACACTGCTTTTCGGACCTCCTGATCGCCCGGCTGATCTTCAAATTCCTCCCCCCAAACATTTTATTTTCCATAGCGTACATTGCCGTGACCGCCATAGGTTCCTCCAGCTCAATAAATCCATAACCGCGCGGACGCCCCGTCTCTCTGTCGGAAATCAGTGTCAAAGCGTGAATAGGTTCGTAATTGGTAAATAACTCGCGTACTTCCTCCTCCGTCGCCCGATAGGGCAAGTTGCCGATGTAGAGCTTTTGCACGTGCATAAAGGATCCTTTGAATTTGGTTATTTGTATAAACCCGCCAAGATATAGGTTGACCCCGACCGCGGCGTAACCCGCGCCCGGGGTGTTTCGACGGATGCCTAAACCCTTTAAGTGCAAATAGTATGCCAAACGGCGATAAGGAGAATTGAGCTGATTTAAGGGGTTAAGGGCGGGTGGCGGCAGGCTGTTCTTCGCAGAATTGCAAGAGAACTTTCGCGAAAATGCGAAAATTTCTCGCAAAAACGCAAAGCGTAAAAAATTATTGACCCGGCAACGAAAATGATGCGTACCTACAGTATATATACGTATATACCCACAGATATATTGATCATCTGATTCCTAATTTCTCCCGTCTATCTTCTGTATCTTAATCATGTTAGTATTCCCCGAAACACCTACGGGGACGCCGGCGGCTATGACTACGAGATCGCCTTCTTTTACTATGTGGGTTTTGAGGGCGCATTCGATCGCGTGCGCGATTAGATCGTCGGTGTTATCTTTTTCCTCGGCAAGTGCGGGGATGACGCCCCAGCTCAGCGCGAGCCGGCAGCACGTTCTTGGCGATGTGGTAGCGCCTATGATTGGTACCTGCGGCCTGAAACGGCTGATTTTCCGCGCAGTAGAGCCCGAAAATGTTACCGTTATGATGGCTTTCGCGTTCAGATCGTGCGCAGTGATGGCAGCCGAATGCGATATCGCGTCGTCTATGGAATTTACGTCTACTTCGAGGTCGTAGAATCTTTTTTTGTAGTTGATGCCCTTTTCGGCTTGCTTGATTATTTTGGCCATTGTCTTGACCGTTTCCACCGGATATTTGCCTACGGCCGTTTCGCCGCTCAGCATGGTCGCGGAAGTCCCGTCGTAGACCGCGTTTGCCACGTCGCTTATCTCGGCGCGGGTGGGGCGCGGGTGAGAGATCATGGATTCGAGCATCTGTGTGGCAGTTATGACCACTTTGCCCGCCTTGTAGCAGTTTTTTATCAGTTTTTTCTGAATACCCGGCAGCTCTTCAAACGGAATCTCTATGCCCATGTCGCCGCGCGCTACCATTATGCCGTCGCTTACCGCTATAATTGAATCCATGTTGCTAACACCCTGGCGGTTTTCTATTTTGCTTATGAGGCAGACATCCGTTTCGCCGGTTGTTTCCAAAAAGCCGCGCACGGTCTCAACGTCGTCGCGGCAGCGCACGAAGCTCAGCGCTATGCAGTCCACGCCCTGATCAACGCCGAAGGCTATGTCCCTTTTGTCGACTTCGGAGAGGTACTCCATATCAATATTGATGCCGGGGAAATTCAGGGATTTGCGGTTGGATAGAATTCCGTCTACGACTACCGTTGTTAAAATTTTTTCCTTGCTAACGCTTTCGACGCGCAGTTCAATATTACCGTCGTCCGCTAGAATCTCGTCGCCCCTTTTGAGGTATTTATACAGGCTTGGAAAAGTGATCCCGACACGCGTACAGTCACCCTCGGCATCCTCGGCGGTCAATATAAATTTATCCCCTTTTTTCAATTCCGCGCGCCCGTTTTTGAAAGTTTTCACCCTGACCTCCGGCCCTTTGGTGTCGAGCAATATGGGGATGGGCACCATCAGTTCCCTGCGGATTTCCTTAACCATCGCGATTCTCGCGGCCTGTTCTTCGTATGTACCGTGCGACATGTTTACACGTGCGATGTTCATTCCGGCTTTGATCATTCTTGTCAGAACCGCGGCGTTATCGGTTGCCGGGCCGAGCGTACAGACAATTTTTGTTTTTCTTGGTAACACAGTTTTTCCTTTCGGTGTATATCCTGCCTGCCATCTATTATTTCCCAAATTAAATTTTGCTTTTCCAACTTCAATCACGCGTGAACCGCCCACCCTTCTATCGCCCGCGCCGCCTCCATTATCGTTTCCGACAGCGTCGGATGCGCGTGGATCATTGTCGCGATCTGCGCGGGGGTTATACCGGCGTTGCGGGCGAGGAGGAGTTCGTGGATCAGCTCGGATGCGTTTGAGCCGATTATGTGCGCGCCGAGTATTTTTTTTGTTGACGGGCTGGCGAGCAGCTTCACCATACCGTCCGCGGCATCTGTGGCGACGGCTTTGCCGCAGCCCCGGTAGGGGAACGCCGCTTTGACGAACGGTACGTTTTGCGATACTGCCTGCTCTTCCGTCAACCCGAACGACGCGGTTTGCGGCTCGCAGTACACCACGCCGGGGATGGACATTATATCCACACGCGCGGCCCGCGGCTTGTGTCCGGCGATGTGCTCAGCGGCAATCTCTCCTTCCGCCGAAGCGGCGTGGGCCAAAAGCGGGGACGACGCTATGATGTCGCCAATGGCGTAGACCGATTTTACGGCTGTTTGGTAGTAATCGCCGGTCTCGATAAATCCGTTTGAAGCCGACGTATCAATACCCAAATTTTCAAAGCCGACGCTGTCTGTGTTTGGCGTGCGGCCGGCCATTACGAAAATTTTGTCGACGGACAGAGCGGTCATATTGCCGCCTGCCCCGTCAATAACCGCGTCTATTGATTCACCGTTTATCTTGTGTGAAGATATTTTTGCCGAAGTGTAAACCTTTATCCCGCGCTTCGTAAACAACCGTGTCAACAGGGCGGTGACCTCCCCGTCGTCAAGCGGCAGTATCCGCTCCATCATCTCTACTAAATGCACCTCTACCCCAAACGCGTTCATGATATGCGCGAATTCAACCCCTATCGCCCCGCTGCCAACTATCAGTGCTCTGCGCGGAAGTTCTTTCAGCATGAGGGCGTCGTCAGACGACAATATCCGCTTCCCATCAAACTCAAGCCCCGGAATTATCCTTGGCCGCGAACCGGTAGCGGCGATTACCGCCCGCGCAGTCACAGTACGCGAGCCGTCTGCCCCGTCAACCGCAACCTCATGGCTAGAAACGAGCCGCGCGGCGCCGATGATTACTTCCACATTATTCTTTTTTAACAAGTAAGCCACGCCCTTAGAAAGCCCGTCCGCCGTCCTGCGTGACACGTTAAACACGTTTTCATATTTAAACCCCGAGTCATCAACCGCCACCCCCATTGCCGTAAGTTTTGAGCGGCCGCGAAAAATCTCCGCCTGGTGTATAATGGACTTGGTCGGGATACACCCGATATTGAGGCAGACTCCGCCGAGCGCGCCTTTTTCCACAACGGCAACTTTTTGCCCAAGCTGCGCGGCGCGTATCGCCGCCACGTAGCCGCCGGGGCCGGAACCGATTATAAGGGCATCGTAATCGTAATTGTGGGGCATGCGGGGTATAGCTCCGTAATGTTCAGGAAAATTCGGTTTTACAACAAGGTTAAAATACTATAATGGGGATGATAGAGTCAAATATTTGTTGAGTTCCAATTTATACAATTTAAGTCAATATTCACCAACCGCATAAGTTATATTTATAACACTCATTAACAAATCATAAACAAGGATTTTTGATTATGTCTTTGCTTGACATTGTAAAGTTTGACGACAAAGGGCTTGCCACCGCCGTCGCGCAGGATTTTGCCACTAATCAGGTGTTGATGATTGCCTATATGAACCGGGACTCTCTTGCCGAAACGCTTGAGACGGGGGAGATGGTGTACTGGAGCAGGAGCAGGCAGAAGCGGTGGAAGAAGGGGGAGAGTTCGGGGCATGTGCAGAGGGTGCGCGAGGTTTATATTGACTGCGACGGGGACGCGTTGCTGTTTAAGGTTGACCAGACTGGAGCGGCTTGCCACGAAAATTATTTCTCCTGTTTTTTCAGGAAAAATGTGGACGGAGAGTGGAAAATTATCGCCGATAAGGTGGAGTAGGGGCAGGCATGGACGACAACCGCGCCCCGTACTCGCCGTACGTGGAGATATCGCTCGACAATATTCTGCACAATCTAGCGCAAATCCGCTCCGTGTTGCCGCGGGGAGCCGGCGTTATGGCGGTCGTTAAAGACAGTTCCTACGGCTGCGGAAGCGTGGAGATCGCTAAGGCGCTTGAGCGGGACGGCGGGGTGGAGATTTTCGCGGTGGCGCGGCCGTGCGAGGCTTTTGCCCTGAAAAAATCCGGCATTGCCAGCCCCGTGCTTGTTTTGGGATTCGCGACGGATGGCGAGCTTCGCTTTGGCGCGGATAAAAATGTTATTTTTGCATTGAACGATTTGAGCGACACCGAGCGCTGGAGATCGTGCGGCGCCGATATACGTTTTCATTTAAATATTGATACCGGCATGAGCCGTTTGGGGGTTTTGTCGTCGGAAATCAATTTGTTGATTGACGCGATAAAAGCCGCGCCCAACATATCAATAGACGGCGTCTTCACCCACATGGCCAGCGCGGACGAATCCGGTACGCAGACAGTAGATCACCAGTTAAAAAAGTTTACAAAGTGCGTTGGCCAGCTCCGCGAAGCGGGCCTGCCGCCGGTTCATATACATTACGGCAACTCCGCGGCATTTTTGCGTTTTCCAGTTGACGGCTGTACGCTCGTGCGTCCGGGCATAGCGCTTTACGGATGTAAACCCGATCCGGCGCAGGATTTTGATATCAACTTAAAACCAGCGGCCTCGCTAATCTCCAGCGTCGTCAAAATGAAAAAAGTTCCGGCGGGGACGGCGGTATCATACGGCGGGAACTACATCACTACTGAAGAAACATGGATTGCGACAATCGCCTTAGGTTACGCCCACGGGCTGCCGAGGTTTTTGACCGGCAAGGGCGGGGTGATCATCAACGGAAAACCGTACCGTATAGCCGGCAACGTCACGATGGACTACATAATGGTAGACGCCGGCCCCAATCCGGCCATATCAATCGGCGACAAGGCCGTAGCGATAGGTTCCTGCGGTGGTGAAACCATCACGCCCGACGACATCGCGGTCATGGGAAATACTATCGGGTACGAAATTCTCTGCAACTTGGGGACGTCAATAGACCGTTTTTATATGCGGGGCGGTAAGATAATCTGTCATGATCCGGGCGTTGTTTTTTAATCTCGGGTACGCGGGCCGATTTGTAGGGGCGAACGCTGTTCGCCCCTAAGACCGCAAATTATCAACTTGTAAACGCGTAAAATACATCGTATACTCACAATAAAAAATTACCTTGCCAGCATGATTCTTTCCCGTTGCGGCTGAACGACGCCGTCGACCCTGTATTGGACGGTGTAGACGCCCGCAGGCAAGCGGCTCAGAGACACGGCGTTGTGGCCTGAGAGGCGGATGCTCTCGGACAGGCGGACGCGGCCGGTCAGGTCGTATACGGTTACCTCGGCATGTTTGCCCGCCGCGCCGGTGAGCGTGAGGGCGTTGCCGTTAAGCGCTGCCCTGAACGGAGCGGAGATGATTGCCGGAGCGAGTACGGACGAAGTGCTTGTAAGCGTAAGGGACACGTCGTCAATAAACCATTCGCCTACCGCGTCGCCGCAGTAGAACGCGAGGTTTGTTCCCGCGCCGGTAGCGGTGAATTCAAACTCAAAAGGAGCTGCCGGCATTGCCGCGGAGGCTTGAAGCTGTACAGCATCGGCTATGTTCATCACGTGAGTGGTGCCGCCGGTACCGGTGCCGCCGCGTATCGCGGGGGTAATTGTTCTAGGCGCCGATCCCGGAGCGGTACGTGCCTTAAACGACAGCCTGTACGTCGCGCCGTTCTGAATGGTTAAGCCCGGGTGAAACAGCCATCCCCCAGTTCGGGCATCGGCTCTTGTAACGTTAATCCTGCCCTCTCTTTGCGCTCCGTTCGCAAAAATATTGGGTTGGTCCATAGTGGTGTTGGATGGAAACGCTATAGCGCGGGCCCACGGAGCCGTGGCGGCGGTAAAGGTGCTGTTCGTCAGCAGGTTGTTTGGGAAAAATACGGCCACGCCCATCCTGTCGTTACAGAACTCCGCGATGGTATGCGGGACAGCGCCATGCGAAGCGCCGTTTATGATCCACCCCTCATGCCGGAAGCCTGTTGACGGGTTAGCTGTAAAGGTCACATCGGGGGCGCAAAAAACGTGGTTGCCGGTACCGGTTATAGTCCCGCTGCCAGCCGGTTCGGCGGTGATATTAGAGCGATACCCGCGGTTTGCGCCAGGGTTAGCGCCTCTCAGCCTGTTGCGGTAAAACACGCCAGACGCGGATAGATCGTTTTCTGCCCACCCACCCCGCGCCAAACGGGAGATTTCGGCGGAATTATTAGTAGGCCTGAGCGCGGCGGCATTTTCGTTCAGGGTGGTGATTTGCCATGCTGCCCAGCTTACGTTGTTTTGGTCAAGCTTGTTCAACCAAGTCGTAAAAGCGTTATGGTCGGGACTACAAAAGTTGTTTCCATCAGCCCGGCTGATACCGATTTCCGTGGCAAAAAGAGGTATTTTCGAAACGTTATCAGTAAACGGCACATGTCCATGCGCCTCCGTGTCGTTGTGGTTGCAGTAAAAGTGCACGGTGTATAGTATGTTTGAGCGACCGGTAATCGGATCGTTGGCCGCCTGGGTTAACCGCTGAGCGAAGTAAGCGGTGGGCGCTACTATAAGATTATGTGGGTCATGGTTCCTTATGGTGTCAATTATTCTCATTGAGTGTGTTTTGAGAGTATTCCAGCTCACATCCAAGGGCTCGTTATAAATCTCATAAATAACATTTGGATAATCTTTATACCGTTGCGCCATTTCCCGAAAAAATGTTATGGCCTGCTCCGGCTCGGGTGCGCTATGCGCGTGGTGGGAGTGCCAGTCTATGATGACATAAATCCCCTGCCATATAGCCGCCTCGACCACCCTGTTCACGGCATCTATGTGGTGGGAGCGACTAGCGCCGGTACCGCAGAAAGGTATGCCGGGAACCTGACAGGGGCCATTGTGCGGCGATTTGTTGTCACTGACGCCCATCGCCGCCCGGACAACTGATGCCCTCCAATCCTGAGCCAGCCAAGCGACTACGCGCGGCTGGTAGTATTGGCTGCCGTGCTCGCTATCCGAACTCCATCCGAGGCTCATCCCTCTGAGCTGCACATTCTGATTTGTTACCGTGGATTGAATATTGGTACCGGTTACCCTCAGGCGCCCATGTTGCGCCACTGGCGATCCTTCTGGCGCCCATCCAACAGGCGGCATCTGCGCCCACGCAGCGCCCGCAAACAGAGAAACTGCCAAAGCCGCAACAAACAACAAACGTTTCTTCATAATTACCTGCCTTCCTTGAACAGAAATTCGTAAAATTTTACATTATTGACACATATTATACAATATAATACAGTACGGTGGGAAAAACAAAGAAAAAAAATATTTAATTACGCGGCACAATAAAAAACCCCCGCCCTGATATTCAGAGGCGGGGGCTAACTTCTGCAATGCCAAACGAGGCGCAGGCCAACTGCCCGCGCTTGGTTTACTTCACGATGCTCAACGGAATCTGCTGGGTCACCCTCTTGCCGTTCATGTCGCGGGCGTCTATGCGCACGAAATACATGCCGGTGGGGATGTTGCCCGAGCCGAGGTTGGCCGTGATTCTGTTGCCCGAAACGTTCGCTATGGGGGCGGAGGAGATCACCCTGCCTCTCGTGTTGACGAGGGAGATTCTGCCGCTCGCGACCGTTGAGGCCGCGTTCCAGTTGACGGCTACGACGCCGCGGTTGTAATTCGCGCGCAAGCCGGCGGCTCTCGCTCCGGAATCACGGTGCCTGACCGGAGAACCAGCCGCGTCGAGGAAGTAAGCGTTTCTGATTTGAAGACCGCCCATTTGCCCCTGATCACCCTGAATCTTGAACTGGAACTTCGCCAGCGCGTTTAACTGCTTCGCGGCTATCGCGGGGTTAGCCAGCGTCCACTCTCTCACACCATCCCACTCCGTACGTGTCGTCAGCACACTGAAGGGAACTCTCGCTCTCCTCCACTCCGCTCCGGTTTCCCCAGGAAGGTTGATGTACCATACAGCCGTTTCGGGGCGCTGGGCCGGGCTGCCGACATCGTAACGGTCATGAAGCTCAAAAGTGAGTACGGGCGCGTTGGTCAGATACTCAAAGTAGAGCCCGTGCACACCCTCCGCGGTCGCGTCAAAAAATTCAGGGTCATTCATCAAATCGTCGTACAGGTTGGTACCTATGCCGACAAAAGGGTCCATGCTTACTACGCCGACATTCGGATCGTCAATGCTTAACTGCCTGCCCAATTCAAACGTTATTCCGACAAAAAGGTCATCGCCTTCCTGTACTATGATCTGTTCTCCAAATTCCCCAACAGCCACACCGGTGAGAATTTCGGAAGTACCGGGGTTGCCTTGATTGTCCAAAGCGCCATTGTCGTCGTAAGCGTACCAGTATGTCCACAGCCCGCCCGGCAGCTCATTCCTTGCGTCACCGTATGGGGAATGTTCGCTTGGCGCCTGGAAGTTTGAGAACTGCTCGGAACCCGCGGGCAGCGCGGATACGATGCAGGATTCGCACATATTCTCGGGAACAAACCGGAAACCATGGAATTCGATGTCATCAAGCAGTACGGTAAGGTTACCCGCACCCAAACTGTCCACCGCGCCCATCGGAGAAACCCAGCCACCCCCGCCAGCACCCGACTGAACCTGCCAGGCAACTCTCGCGATGTTGTTAATGTCAAAAGGCGTCACCCAATTCTGCTCAGCCGCGGATGTCCAGGGAGGCTGGCTCATGTCTGTTTCATTGAGCTCCACCGTATATTCATCCCAGCCTGTGGTTATCGGTATTATTTTCCCCCAAAAAGCGCCCTCTTTGGGGATGTTTGTTTGCTCAAGGTAAAAGCGTATGCTCATTGCTCTGTTAGCCCGGGCCCAAAATGTAACACGGGTGGCGCCGGCAAGAGATATTGCCCGATTTTCATGCGGTGAGAGGGTTGTGCCTATCCCCACAAATTGCTCAAAGTCATAGCACCCAAAACTGCTATTCGACGACGGGCATGTTGGAAGGACGGGGTTACGGGCGGATTCCGTACTGCGGTTATCGTACCCTGTCCGAAACGTTCTTCCAAATTTAAACTCAAGTTTTGCGGCGTTTTGGCCCAACTGTACGTTTGCGCCTGTCTCTAAAGAAACTGCTGGATCAAACAACAACCGGGTACCTTCCCTCCTCGCGCTATGTACAACCGAATTCCCCTCAGCGTTAGGCCCGGCCAGGTCAGCAACGGTGGTCACTTCCGCGTTATCGTCGTAGAAGTACCAATACCCCCCGAACATGTTTTGGTCTGTCCCTCTCTCAAAATTGTCCAAAGTGCTTGACTGCGCAAACGCACCCCCCGCCAACACCACCGTCGCGACGGCAGTTCCGGCAACCAGTCTCTTAATGAAACGTCCCATAAAAAACTCCTTTTGGTTATAGTGTAAAATATGTAAGATTCAAGCCAGTATACTTTAAGATACCCCGACACATGGATAACCACGAAAGTTACCCGGCATAACGCGACGCACGAAAAAATAGCTCTTTATAATAATAATACAAATTTACAAAAAATGCAAGATTTTTTTTGAAAAAGTTAATTACTGGCAAGGCAGATATCTAAGCCCCCGTATATTAATGTAATCCATCCCAAGCCCAAAAGTGTTACTTTTTTTAAGAAAATCGAAAGTTAAAGGTAAAATAAGGCCGCGTTATCTCATATAAACGGCGACAACTCCCTCAGTTTGTCAACAATCCCCGGCATAACCGCTATCACCCTGTCGATGTCCGAGTCTGTGTTATAGACGCTCAGCGAGAACCGGATCGAGCTGTGGGCGTACTTGTAGGGGATACCCATCGCCATCATCACGTGCGACGGTTCGAGCGAGCCGGTGGTGCAGGCCGAGCCGGAGGCGGCAGCTATGCCGGACTCGTCGAGGTGCAGGAGTATAGACTCGCCCTCAATGTTCTCAAAGCTGATGTTCACGGTGTTCGGCAGCCTGTTTTCCGGGCATCCGTTTAGTTTCGCGCCCCCGCATCTCTCCAAAAGCGCGTTTTCGAGCCGGTCGCGCAGGGCGCGCACGCGGGTGTTCTCCGTTTCGAGGCGTTCGGCCGCCAATTCGCAGGCGCACCCTAATCCTATTATATATGGGACGTTCTCCGTCCCCGCCCGCGCCCCGTTTTCCTGGTGCCCGCCGTGTATGAGCGAGGCAACGGGCGTCCCGGCGCGGAAGTACGCCGCCCCTATCCCTTTTGGCGCGTGGATCTTGTGCCCGGAGAGCGCGAGCATGTCGACGGGGGTCTTTTTGACATCAATAACGACCTTGCCCGCCGCCTGCACCGCGTCGGTGTGAAAGACCCCGCCGCGCACTTTCACCGCCTGGGCGAGTTTGTCTATGGGGAAGATAACCCCGGTCTCATTATTCGCCCACATGAGGGATACGAGGGTATTTCGGTTGATTTCATGGGCGTCGACGGCGTCTTCAAAAATCATTCCGCTGCCGTCAACCGGCAGTTCCGTAAGGGACGCCCCCCTTTCCTTGATAAACCGCGCCGTATTCCGCACCGCGGGATGCTCGACCGCCGAGGTGATGAGGCGGGCGCCGGCGCCGTGCTCAAGGAAAAAACCCTTGAGCGCCATGTTATCGCTCTCGGTCCCGCAGGAGGTGAAATATATCTCGTCTGGCTCCGCCCCGATAAGCGCCGCGACCTGCTCCCGCGCCCGCTCCACACGGCGGCGGATCGCCCCGCCAAACCTGTAGACGCTCGACGGGTTGCCGTAATTGTCCCCAAAAAACGGCGCCATCGCCTCTATGACCTCGGGGGCGGTTCGGGTGGTGGCGTTGTTGTCCAAATAGATTATTTCGTTATTCATCACTTATCTTCTACGTGCCGCATGAATAATATGACGTTCGAAACAGCCAAAATAACCATCAGTATGGCCTTGACGGAGTTGATAAGCCCGCTGGTGGCCTTTACAATCAGGTTCATTTTCCGGCTGTACCATAACCTTATTACGGACGAAAGCCCCTCCATAGTCACAAAAATCACCCACAGGGCGGTTAAAGACGACAAAATGTGCTTGGGTTTCATGTTATGCCTCCTCGCCACTGTCAATATCGTCAGCGTTGGCCGCCGCCGCGTCGTCGCCGCGCCGCTTGCTCGCGGCCTTTTCCCTCACTAACAACTCAATTTTTGCCAGAAGCTCGCGGTTTTCCTTGAGAAACTCCCGCGCCTTTTCCCTCCCCTGCCCCAACCGCTCGCCCTCATAGTTAAACCACGCCCCGCTCTTCTCGACAATCCCCATCTCCACGCCCAAATCGAGAATATCCCCCTCAAAAGAGATACCCTTTCCATATAATATGTCAAACTCCGCCTCCCTGAACGGCGGCGCGACCTTGTTCTTCACGACTTTGGCGCGGGTGCGGTTGCCCACCACGTTCTCCCCGTCCTTAATCGCCGCTATCCGCCTGATGTCGATACGCACCGACGAGTAGAATTTCAGCGCGTTCCCGCCGGTCGTCGTCTCCGGATTCCCGAACATTACCCCTATTTTCATCCGCAACTGGTTGATAAATATCAAACAGGTCTTGGATTTCGACAATATCCCCGTCAGCTTGCGCAGCGCCTGCGACATCAGCCTCGCCTGCAGCCCCACGTGGCTGTCGCCCATCTCGCCCTCGATCTCCGCCGCGGGGACAAGCGCGGCCACGCTGTCCACCACAATCAGATCAATCGCCCCGCTCCGCACGAGCGTATCCGCAATTTCGAGCGCCTGCTCGCCGGTGTCGGGCTGCGAGACTAACAGGTTGTCGATATCAACCCCCAGCCCCTTGGCGTAAGCCGCGTCGAACGCGTACTCCGCGTCTATCAGCACCGCGACCCCGCCCTGCTTCTGGACATTCGCGATAGCGTGCAGGGCCAAGGTGGTCTTCCCCGAAGACTCCGGCCCGTAAATCTCGACAATCCTCCCCTTTGGAAACCCGCCGACGCCGAGAGCGGTGTCGAGCGATATCGACCCCGTCGGGATCACCTGGATATCCGCCTGCTGCGCCAGCGTCCCGAGCCGCATTATCGAGCCCTTGCCGTGCTGCTTCTCAATCTGGCTCAGCGCCTGCTCAATAGCGGTGCTGCGCTGCTTGTTGTTATCCTTGTCGGTTACGGCTTGCGCCGCCGCCGCGTTTTTTTTGGCCATGTGTATTGCTCCTTGTATACAATTTTTTTATTTTTATCCGATAGCGAGAAAATGTTTTTCTGGGCAGTTCTCATCAAAAATTATTCTGCGCAGGTGCCGTAAAACAAGCCACTCGGCGTGCCAGCCATTATCATCGCCGGTTGCTGTTTTTAATATTTTACGTTCACCGGTTTTTAGAGAATACTGTACTTCACCATCGCTTGGCGCGTCACTTCTGTCCATGCTATACATGTAAACTACAACCTCATCATTTTTTACTTTCAAAAAAAGACGGCTATTCATTTTTTGCCTCTCTCATTTTTTTTAATGTTTTTTCCAACGCCCAATTATGATATATATTGGCAATATCATGCGCCTTGTTATAATCGTACCCGTGACACCTCATTTGCGTAAGCTCAACAAGTTCATGCTTCAACAGCGTTATATCAAGTTCCGTATACGTCCCTTGAATCAGTCTGTCCCAAGCCAAAGCCATATCGTATTCGGGAGTAAACCGCCCCATCTTGCCCCCGCCAAGATTATGCACATCTAAAAATACATGATTCTTTATCTGTTTTACAACTTTTTCAGAAAAATTTGTATTTTTTGCGATACGCGTTACGTCGCTGTCGCTTGTACGGTTGCGTATGGCTTCGTAATAACGTTTAGCGTGTTCATCCGCTTGGGGGCTGTCCGAATCCAACGCCCCGCTTGCCGCGCCTGATATTTCCGTCAATTTTTGTGCCCTCCTGATAACATTTACAAGGGAACGGGCGGCCGGGGACGGCCGCCCTTACAGAGATTATCCCCGCACATCCCACGAATCACACGCCTGCAAATTCCCGTCAGCGTATGTCCACGTGATTTTCTGATACCGTAACTGCACCTCCTCCATGTGCTCGAACCGCTCCTTGGCCGGGTCTTTCACATTGTGCATAACGGGGTGGACAGAGCAGACTTTTACGCCCTCTAACTTGTGGCTGAAATACTCCGTCTCTGTCCCGGCGTCGTCGATCCGGTACCATTTGATCTCCACCTCCTTTAACGTCTGCCCCTCGCAAACCGCCTTGTACAGATACGGCGACGACGCGTCGATCGCTTTAAGAAAGCGTATCGCCTCGTGCTTGCGGGTTCCCGTGAGTTTTCCGGTGTCGGAATCTGTGGGAGTGCGCACCTCGTGCTCAAACTCGAGAATCTCCACGCTCTTCTCCCTCCCAACAACGCTGACCGAGCCCTCAATCGGACTTCCAGACTCGTTTTTCATCCACATATAAGCCGGTGTAGGCATTTTTTACTGCTCCTTTTTTTTGATTGTGAGTATACGACACATTTCACGCATTTAGAAATTGATACCTTTACGGGCGACCGGGGACGGTCGCCCCTGCGATTGTACGTTTTCATTTATCCATAATATTATTCCTTTCCTTTGGGTAATTTGGATACGAGGGATAGGTTAATGTCTACCCCTTCTATTTGAAAATGGGGGATTACGGACAGGCCGACTCTGAAAAATCCCGGGTTGTCCTCGAGTTCGGCGACGTTTACGTCGGCGCCTTTGAGGGGGTGCGTCGCGATCAGGTCGGGGCCGGGGTCTTTCATCTCGGTGACGAGCTTCTTTATCCAGCGGGTCAGCTCCTCTTGCAGCACCATGCGGCTTTTTGTTGAGCCGATGTTCTCACGCTGGATCACTTTCAGGTAGTGGGCGATGCGCGATATAAGGAATATGTACGGCAGCCGCGAATTTATCCGCATGTTGGCGGTCACAAGGGGGTTGTCGAACTCCTGCGGCTTCTGGGTAGAGTTCGCGGAGAAGAAGCACGCGTAGTCCCTGTTTTTGTAAAACGACAGCGGGATGAACCCCTCCTGCGCGAACTCGAACTCCCTCGTTTCGGGGATCAGGATTTCGGTCGGTATTTTTACCTCCGTCCCCCTGCCGGCGTTGAACACGTGCACCGGCAGATTTTCCACTTTCCCGCCGGATTCGGGGCCGCGGATCTGTACGCACCAGCCGTTGTCTATGAATGAGCGCACCATATTTGACGCAAACGCGAACGCCGCGCTGCCCCACAGATATTTGCCGCTGTCGGGCCCCGCCACGCCCTCCCTGTAAACAAACTCCTTGACCGGCATGGTGTCTGGCCCGTACGGCAAGCGCAACGAAAAACGTGGGAGCGCGAGGCCGACGTAGCGGCTGTCCTCGCTCTGCCGAAATGAGTTCCAGCGCAAGAATTCTGAACGCTCCATGTAGTTGTGCAGGTCCTCTATTTTTGTCAGGTCGGAAGCCTGCTCCTTAGCGAAAAACCGCGGCGTCGCCGAGCCGATAAACGGGCAATGGCACGCCGCCGCGACTTTGGAAATCTCTTGCAATAAAGAGATGTCCGCCGGGCTTGAGTCAAACTCAAAATCGCTAATCATCGCCGCGAAAGGCTCGCCGCCCGGCGTGTCGTACTCCTCCGTGTAGACATGCCTGTAAAGCCCCGATTGGATTGTCTCGGGGACATCCTCAAAATCTTCCGACAGCTCGTCCTTGGAGATGTCGATAATGTTGATTTTGACATTTTTCCTGAAATCCGTCCTCTGGACGAGAAAGTCGAGGCTGCGCCATATAGATTCGAGTTTTTGGAACTGCGGCGCGTGCAGTATCTCGTCGAGCTGCAGCGATATGCGCCGGTCAAGCTCCGCGATCTGGCAGTCCAAAACCGCCTTGTCGATCTTTTCTATCGTGCTTTCGGAGCCGATGATACTGTCGACGAACAACGCGAGCGCGGCGCCTATCCTCTCGTTCGCCTTACTCTCGGCGAGCGCTTGCGGATTGCGGTACTTTGAGATCGCGACCTCGGTTTCGGGCGGGGCGATGTTCATCGTTTCGTATATATATTCCAGCCCTGACGCCTGTTTCTTTTCGGCTGTCTCTACCGCGGGTTCCGCGACTGCTGTTTTTACTGACATTTTTGTTCTCCTTTATTTGATTTTTTGTTGATGACCGCTTCGTGCGGGCGATAAGGGTAAGTTAAATCGGCTTCAACCCGCTCTTATCCTCCAATTCAGGGACGATTTTTTGCAACTCCGTCCGCAAATTTTGGACTGATTCCGGGTCTTTGATCAGCTCTTCGAGCCTTCTGCGGAACTCCCGGTTGTCGAGCAGGTTTGATTTCAGGTCTTTTAGCAGGTTCCTTGCCGCGAGCAGGCGGCTCAGCGACGGGACGGCGGAGGCTACGCTCTCCGGTTTGAAGGAACTCATGCCGGTCACGGGGATATCCACGGCTATCCCCCCTTCGCCTGAAAGTGTGTTTTCCACCGTGAACGACAGATTCAGGCCAAAGTCGGCCATTACCTGTTGAAAGTTGTTTTTGTCCACGGAGATTCTCTCCCTGTCCGCGATTCTGCCCGTCTTTTCGCGGCGGGTAAAGTCCCCCATGACGAGCAGTTTTAGCGGCAATTCGACGCTTTTGTTCGCGTCGCCCTTGCCGACATCGAGTTTCAGGTTAATCCGCGCCGCGGGGATTTCGTTTTGAAAGCTTCCTGCCATACGGTACCGCCTTTCCATACTGTTTAGGTTAATTTGTTTCTGTTGATTGATTGCGCAAATTTTTCACTAACGTCTCCATTCTCATGACACAATCGACCATCTCCTGAAAATCGCGCCTGTCAAGCGGAATGCTTTTATCGCCGCGTTGATCGACAGGACTATCGTCCTCGGGTGTGGTACTTTTGGGTACAAAATCAGACATACGGCCTCCTTGGGCTTAATCGTTTAAGCAAATAGAAAATCCACAAAAGACGATACAACAAGAGAAAGACTGCCGATTATGGCAATAGGGGAAATACCGTAAATGTAGAAAACATCTCAAAAGACGATACTGCGAAACCGGAGGGTGTTACTTCACATTAATACAGTCACACAAACACATAACCACACAATCAATATAATTCACGCAAATCACAAATGCAAATATTTTTTTTATTTTCGCGCGAGGGGCGCGGCGGCGGGAGGTACCAATTTGTAAATGCGTGACATACGCCGCATACTCACAATAAAAAAGAACTTTCCAAAAATGGCCCGAGTACTTCGCGTGACGCCGGATTTTGCAACAATTTCCGCAATGACTTGTCGCGTATCATCCGCACGCGCTCACGGGTCAGTTTCAGTTCGCGGCCTATCTCTTCCAGCGTGAACTGCTTCGCGAAGTTCAGCCCGTAGTACATCCGCAGTATCCGTTCCTCCCTGCTTGACACACACTGCAGCACGCTGTCGAGGGCGGTGTTGAGTTCCTCGCGCAGGCTTTCGGTGTCTTGCCGGGGGTCTTCGCCGAGGACGTCCTGCAGGGTTTTGGCGCTGTCGTCCTCCTGTCTCATGCCAGCCAGGGGGGCGTCGAGAGACAGCCCGTGCATCCGTTCCATCACCTCGACGATTTCGGCTTCGCGGCCCCGAAACTCCTCTTCCTCTATTGTGCCGAGGTAATCGCCCTTTTTTCGCTCCAGCGTTTGCCTGAATTTGTTGAGCAGGGCGATTTTGTTGGGTGGGATGCGCACGGTGCCGGTCTGTTCGAAGAGCGCTTTCTGTATGGTTTGGCGGATCCACCATACGGCGTAGGAGATGAATTTAACCTTGTTTTCCGGATTGAAGCGCTTTGCGGCCTTCAGGAGGCCGATATTGCCCTCGTTTATGAGTTCAAGGTAGCTGAGGCCCCGGCCTCTGTACCGCTGGGCGATGCTTACGACGAAACGCAGGTTCGCCGTGACGAGCTTCTCGATGGCGGCTGCGTCACCCTCCTGAACCTGTTTGATTAACTCCCGCTCCTCCTGCTCATCAAGAACACGGTAGCGTTTGATGTCGCGGAAGTAGAGCGCTTCAGATTTTAAATTCATAAATAAGATATCCCCCGATTCTATTAAGATTAATTTAGTATATGGGGGAGGGGAAATTCAAGAGGGGTGGGTTTTATCTATGGCATACCCTATATTTATTGAGCGCGGATTCCTCGGCGGTTTCCGCTTCCAACACGCGCTCCAGCCCGCCGCCGGTTATGACGACCGCTGCCCGCTCCGCGTCGCGCAGCCTCGAAAAGCGGACAACCGCCGCCGCGCTGAACTGCAAATCCGCCTCGCCCGGGACGCCTATCCCAAGCGCAACGGGGCCAAGCGCGTCGCGAAGATGGAATTTTATAACGGTTGGGGCGGGGGTTGGCAGCGCCGATGCCTGAGAATAAAGTTTGTCAAGAATCCCTGTCTCCTCCGCGTCTCTTGATATAACCACGCGATAATCCGGCGATGTCCTGAAGTGCCGCCCGTAGGCCAGCAGCTTGAAATCCAACAGCGAAAATTGCGGGTTGTGCCCCGACAAATCGTCAAAACGCGCGCCGGTTTCAACATTTGTAAGCAGGCACCCGCCCGCCGGCGAGCTGTGTATCAGCCCGTACTGCTTCGCGTAGGCAAGCTGCACGGTACGGCTTCTTCCTGATATGCCGAGCAGTTTCTCTCTATCAACAATCCCAGCCAGTTCCACGTCTGTGGGCGGTAAAAGTTTCGCGGATAGCGGACGCAATAATTTCCCCCTAAGCCCCGCCGCTTTCTCTATTCTGTGGAGTGTCGGCATCTTTTGGGACATGGGGCGCTGGCCGGCGACCTCGCCCGTGGCGAGGCATACCGCGCCCTCCTCCTCCGCGATTTTCGCCGCCTTGCCGAGTCTGTGTATCCGGCAGTCGATGCAGGGGTTAGCGCCCTTGCCGTAGCCGAACTTGGGGTCGCGGATCATCTCCATAAACTCCGCGCCCTCCTCCTCCACGCGCAGCGGGACGCCGAGCGCGCGGGCGTGTTCCTCGGCCTCGCGGGGCGTTTGCCCGAGACCGGAGTAAAAAGGGAGGACGAAGTGGAGCGCCGTCACGTCTAACCCCTGCGACTTCAGCAGATGGACGGCGATAACGCTGTCGAGCCCGCCGGAAAACATCACGACCGCTTTATGATTTGTAGTCGACATATCCCTTAAACCTCCTGTGAAACCAGCCGAACCAGTGGTCGGGGTGTTTTATTATCCATTGTGATATTATATCATTATGCAACGCTTGGATCGCGCTGATTATTGATTCTTCGTCGGCGCTATCCGAGTTTGGCGGTTCGGTTTTGGTGAAATTGATGGAATAGGAGCCGTCGCTGTCCATTATGGCGTACACCGGCAGCGCGACCGCGCCGGTTTTGTGCGCGAGGCCTGCCGCCGTCCTCACGGTAGATGCCGTTTTGCCCAAAAACGGGGTGGGCGTCCCCATGTTCTTGCCGAGATGCTGGTCAATAAGCATGGCTACAATCCCGTTCCGTTTGATTGCGCTGAGCATTCCGCGCAGGGCGTTTTTTGTGTAGATCGTTTCGACCGAGAGGGCGGTGCGTTTTTTGAGCAGCCACTTCTCCGTGAGCGGGTTGCGCATGGGCTTGGCGACCACGTTCAGGTCGTCCACTTGCCGCCCGAATATCGCGGCGAGAAGCTCCCAGTTTCCGAAGTGCGCCAAAACGATTATCATCCCCTTGCCCCCGGCGCGCGCGTCGTTGTAGATGTGCTCGTCTACCAGCCGGTAGGGCGGAAGCCGCCCGCCGCCGCGGAGAAAATCAACCGCGTAGCGCCCTATATTTCTATATAGCCGTAACGTAATTTTACGAACTTCGCCATGTTTCCAGATACCCACATGATCAAAATTTTTCCGAACAACTTTCCGATACACGCCCAAAGCGTATAAAACCCGTCCGGCCACCGCCCCCAAGGCGAGGCCAACCCTCCGCGGAATAATATTCACAGCGGCGTTCACGCAGCGCAGGGCGGCGTATTCGAGACAGTGGGTGATTTTCGGCTTGTTGATTTTCGGCGCCTTGATCGAAGGTGGACTTTACCCCTAAACGTTTACATTCATTATGCAACCTTTCTCAAAGATACATAATTGTGCCCCGCATAGTCAATCCCCGAATGTAATTTTATTCGACTTTTATCGTTTTAAAGAACGATTCAGCACAAGCCTTGTCCCAACAGTTGCCTTTCCGGCCCATGCTTTTGCCGAACCGAGGGACAATATGTGCGTAATTTGTCACTTGCGTTCAAGTGGTGGGATAGGAGCATTGACGAAATCCAGGAATTGATACCGCTGCTTTCGGACGGTGATTTGGAGCGGGTGAGGCGGGGGGTGGCGGGGAATTGCTGAGGGTTACGCTTCAAGGCGGGGCTTGCGGCGGGGAAATCGGGCGATAGTAGTTGTAGAATCTGTGGTAGTGATGGGAGAACAATTTACTGTACATATTATCACTCATGCTGATAAATTTTAATCTTTATCTTAAAACTCGCCAAACCGTAGTCGAATGTCACGGCAAGATTTAACGTTGCGCTCATTGATTTTGTCATCGCTCCCGATCTCGCCAGATATTAGTGGCGACAAGTGATTATGTTTCTCAAAGTTTTTTGTAACTGTTTTTTGGCTATAATTAGCGTAGCAATACCGGCAACCATTCAGGCAGGTATTATACATCCCTATATCAATGCTTGCGATGCACCCACATTCAAGGCGCTGTGTTTTATCTTTGTTAACACTCAAATGATAATCAAGTAACTTTTCCAACAATTTGTCGTCAATGCAACGTGCATGTTCAATACCGAATTTTTGTAAGTCAATATTTTCAGCGCAAGTGTCGATTAGTAATCCAAAGCTGTGTGCGATTTCTGCGATAGTGTGGCTCAAATTGATTTGGGTTTCTGTCGGAAAATTCAACAAATCTAGTGCTTTAATATTATTTTTAACTACACGGTAATGGTCATCAATAAAACTGAATGTTACCTTTCGTGTGTAATTATGTAATTCTTTAGCAATTTTTTCAAATGCTCGTGTATGATATTCTATCGTATATTTTACGTTTATCATGATGGGATCGTACCTCCAAACAATCCTGTCTGCACCAACCCTGTCAGACAGTCGCTTGAAAGTATCGATGATTACCTTGTTTTTTAATGGTAAATTCGGCTCAACGTCGTTGCCATACGGTGTAATTGTAAACTGAAAATAATATTTGTAATTACTTAATTCATTGAGTCGATCAAGCATAGGTGCAGGGTTTTTCGTCCAAAATACAATACCATCTACTACGTCTGGCGTGATTTTAATTTTGCTGACTTGATGAAAACTCATGGGATTGCGCGTCAGAACAAAGCCCTCCTTGATTCGGTTATAAAACCAATCGGGGTAGCAGGATGGAATGTCGGTTCTGCGGCTTGCACTTATTATCATTTTTATCGCCTCAATTCTATTAACAATCCCGCACCTTCAAATCCCGATGGCTGAGTTTTATATGTATACTCGATATTGCCGGATCTGTTTTTTTTACCACCCCACCGTGTTTCCCCTAGATCACCGTCAGGATGAGCACTATATGCTGTGGCTTTTCCGCTATAATCATTGTCCTCAAGGACATCGAGTAGCATACAAAAAAAATTTCGTCCTTTATGAATAGTGTCAATATCATTTATGATAATAAGAAACGGAGTTTGAGAATCCCAACAGGATACAACATTATTTATAAGACCTGTATATAGTTCATTAATGCGGTCATTCTGTCCTGTGTTAAATAAATGGGAAATAAGATATTGGATCACAACTACATTGTAGCTATTTTGTTCTAACTTATTTTTGGCAAAAACATCAAAGATGTCTTCCTGTCTAAATATTGTTGTTATGTTAACGGTGTTTTTTGAGTAGCACTCAATGAAATTATGTATGCGTTTCCAACGAATGTTTTTGTCATACCCCTCATAAAAAACCGTTTTTTCGTTAACAATCTCTTCGATAGCCATGAGGTCTGGTGCGGCTCCACAACCAATCGAAAGAATGTTAAAAAATGAATATTTATCTAGGTCAATATTTTGTAGTGCAGTACAGATGTTGTTTTTATAGCGTTGGCCATATTTTTGAACATAACAAAACAGTAACTTTTCACAATCGTAGTCGACTCTTTTCCCGGCGTCGGGTTTAAAAAAATGTACATGATCAAGACAAGCTTGACAACCTCCGCTGCAAGCTTCGGAAGGATGCGTGCAAATAATGCAATCGGGATATTGCGCCTCTTCGGATATACAAAAAGACATTAATTCATCAATAAACACCATTACAACTTCCCCCACTTTCAGATTCCCCTATCTCCCCCATAGCCCTCCCCGTTTCCCGCAACACCAGCACAATCTTCCGGTAATGCTGGGTACCTCCAAATGTTAATTCCAGCCCCTTACTGCCCTTGAACCACATTGGGGCGGGGCGGCAACCGTCTGTACCTTGTATAGGTTCTACGGTTTTTGAAAGGTGCGGGCATAATAGAGGTTTCATGTATGAAAATTACAATATGTGCAAGGGCAGAGTCAAATTTATTTACAAAATAATCTCAATATACCCTCACCAGCCCCAAATTAATGAAAAATACTTACGATTAACGACCCGCATTATAGTATATTATGAACGGTGGGGCCTTGCCGAGCAATACCCGGATTGCCTTGGTTTCACGTCGTAACGATAATAAAATGAATGGGATTTTATGGATAACGAAAAAATAAATCGTCAATATTGGAGGCATACGTGCGGTTATCAACTATTTTGAAAGATTCTGATTACAGACTCACGCAGTTTGGTGAGGATGTTATTCAAAAGGTGGAGTACGCCGTGAATTTTTTGTATTTTATTCCTTGCAAAGGATTAGCCCCAAATACTATTTTTATACGAATTGGTTATAGAAAACTTAATTAAGGAGGAATATCAATGAACGAGTCCCAACTTTCTTTTACTATTGTCTCTTTGTTTTCCGGTTGTGGAGGCATGGACTTGGGTTTTTTAGGTGGTTTTGATTTTTTGGGGAAGCATTATGGCAAAACGAGCTTTAATATTATTTGGGCCAATGAAATTAACCCATCAGCTTGCAAAACATATAGGGCAAATATTGGGGATCATATCATAGAGGATGACATCAACGGTGTGATGGATGCGCTACCTGAATATGCGGATGTGGTAATCGGCGGCTTTCCTTGTCAAGATATCTCTATTAATGGTAAAATGCTTGGAATTAATGGTAAACGTAGCAGCCTTTATATTGCAATTGTTGAAGCGGTCCGACGCGTTCAACCTAAGGTTTTCATCGCGGAAAATGTAGGCGGTTTATTGTTGAAACAAAACGAAACTTCTCTCAGAAAAATATTGGAGGATTTTAATAAACTCGGTTACAATGTGCATCACGAGCTTTATTGTGCGTCAAAGTATGGCGTTCCACAAACGAGAGAAAGGGTTTTTATCGTTGGAACAAGAAAAGATATACCCCAATTTATACCGCCGAAACCTTTAGAAAACCGTCCTATTACTGCCAAAGAAGCTATTGGGGATCTCGAACGATTGGATATTGACAAAGATTTTTCACATATTTGGAGTTTAGCGAATGCTAGCGGTGAACAAGGAAACCGTCGTTTGATTGCTGATAGGCCGGGATATACGATACGAGCTGAGTGTCACGGAAACATTCAGTTCCATTACTCATTGCCACGACGTATTTCAATGCGTGAGGCGGCACGTATCCAATCATTCCCAGATAATTTTCGCTTTATGTCAAAACTGCGGGAAACCGAGCGACAAATCGGAAATGCCGTGCCACCTGTTTTAGCTTGGCATATTGCAAAAGCGGTTGAGCTTTTAATTGAAAGGAAGGGTTTATGACAAAAAATATGTTTGAAGCGATTTTAGATAAATGTTGTAAGGTTTTAACAAGTGAAGCCCATGCGGTGGGTTTTAAGTCATCTCCACTATTTGAGAGCCGCGTGCGTGAAGTATTGGATGAATTAACACGTAATGAAGCATCGTTCACAATAGACTTTACTCCACACCCGCAAGCGTTTCCTGATATAGCCTTAGGTGAATTTGGCGTTGAAGTTAAATTTACTTTGAACGATACATGGCGAAGTGTAGCTAATAGTGTTTTGGAAACGCAGAGAATTGAAAGTGTCAAATTTATATACATCATTTTTGGAAAGATGGGTGGTGTTCCGGAGGTACGATGGGGAGATTATGAACAAAGTGTCATCCATGTCCGCACTTCGCACGTACCGCGTTTTGAGGTAGAATTGCCAACCGAAAGGGCGGTAGTAAAACGGTCTCTTTTTGAAGAAATGGGTATTAAATATGATGATTTTCGTAAGCTCAAAATGCAAGACAAAATGAAGTACATACGGATTTACGCTCGAAAAATTCACCCGGATGGACGCTTATGGTGGATAGAAGAAAAAGAAATAGATGAACATACCGTACCAATACAAGCGAGATTGTACACAAATCTTACAACCGATGAAAAAACTCGTTTACGTGCAGAAGCTGCCCTGCTTTGTCCTAAAATCGTAGATTCAGGGCGCTCGCGGAATAAATATGATGACATGGTACTTTATTTGTTGACTTATCACGGTGTGATATGCCACCAAGCGCGAGATTTATTTTCCGCCGGAAGCGTTGCCAACCCCAATAATGACGACGAAGGTGGCATTTACATAGAACGAGCTTTGAAACTTATAGAAGAAGAAATGCGTAAGGCTGCCATAAAAATGGACAACGCGCTATTTGTAGAGTATTGGGGGGAAAGTGTTGCTCCCGAAAAACGAATTATCCGTTGGCTCGAAAAGGCTGATGAATATGCCAAAAACTGGAAACCGTCGGATAGTTTGTTTTTGGATAAGTAGGATTAAGCAACAAATAGCAGGGTTGATTGAAAAATTAGGCTTTGTGGAGAAAACGAGGGGTTCTTAGCGGAAAGCACGGGAGATGGTGGGTGGTGATATTTTTTTACTTTTTGTTTGGCTACAAATAATATATTTATAGGGTCAAACAATAGATTTACTTAAATTAATTGGATAATGTATTTAATTAAAAATAATTAAGAAATTCCAAAAGGAGATTAAAAAATAATGAAAAGGCTTAAAATCGAGTTAGAAAACTGTTACGGTATAAAAAAAATGAATGCAATGTTTGACTTTTCTGAAAAAAATGTGATTGCTATCTATGCTCCCAATGGTGCTATGAAAACCTCATTTGCAAAGACGCTCAAGGATATTTGTGTTGGTAACAAAACAGTTGACAGAATATATACAGCTCGTGAAACCATTCGTAAAATCACAAATGATGAAAACAAGGAATTGGTTGCCGAAGAAGTTTTTGTTATTGAGCCATATGATGAGGAATACAAGTCGGAAAAGGTATCAACTTTATTGGTAGATGAAGAGCTTCGGAAAGAATATGAAACCATTTATGAGGAAATAAATAAAAGAAAGCAAGACTTACTCAAAAATCTAAAAAAAACATCTGGATTTAAAAAAGAACAGGATATTGAAAACAATCTGTCACAAGACATTTCGCATAAAAAAGATTTTTTTACGGCATTAAAACGTATTAAGGATGAAATTAGTGATTATACAAAAAATCCAAAAGGTTTTGAAAAAATACAGTATATTAGTGTATTCAATGATAAAAGTATAGATTTGTTAAAAGACAAAGCAATTATGGATAACTTGTCAGAATATATTACCATATATGATAAATTACTAGATACTTCAACTTTTTTTAAAAAAGGTATTTTCAATCATAATAACGCTACAGATATAGCAAAGCGTCTTAATGATAATGGGTGGTTTAAGGCTAGCCATTCTGTAAACATCAAGGAAGGTCACATGGAAAAGAAGGTTGCTAGCATGGAAGAGTTGGAGACAGCCATTAAAAAAGAAAAGGAAAATATTATTAATAATAATGAATTAGAAAAAGCTTTTGAAAAATTAGATAAAACTCTTGCGAAAAATCAAGCGAACAAAGATTTTCGTGATTATATTGGAATGCATAAAGAAATATTGCCTGAATTAAAGGAGTATGAGGCTTTTAAGGAAAAACTTTGGATTGCATATTTGGCACAAAATAAAAACGAATATGACGCGTTATTAAATCTTTATGATGAAAGTAAGGAAAAAATCCAAAAAATTGTAGATGAAGCCAAAAAACAAAGTACAAGATGGCAAGAGGTAATCAATGAATTTAATGAGCGTTATACAGTACCGTTTAAGTTAAAAATGGATAATCAAGCATCAGTTATTTTATCAAATGAGATTCCTGTTGTAAAATTCGATTTTGTAGAAGGTGATGAGGTAAAGCCTGTGGAACGGCAAGATTTATTGGAAGTGTTGAGTCAAGGGGAAAAGCGCGCTCTATATATTCTAAATATTATCTTTGAAGTTGAGGCACGAAAAGCAACAAGTCAAGAAACATTGTTTGTTATTGATGACATCGCAGATTCTTTTGACTATAAGAATAAATACGCCATTATTGAGTATCTGAAAGATATTGCTAAAAATGATGGGTTTAGCCTTATAGTTTTAACACACAATTTCGACTTTCATAGAAACTTGACTAGTCGGATGGGAATAGGAGCTAGTCACGGAACTACCAGAAAAAATAGATTATGCGCAGTTAAATATACTGATAGGATAGAGTTAGAGGAAGAAAAATACCAAAATAATCCATTTAATAATTGGAAGGAATTTAAAGATGTGAAACACGAAATAGCCGCGATTCCATTTGTTAGAAATCTAGCCGAGTTTTGTGGAGAGAATGATGTGGCTAATAGATTGACAGGTTTACTTCATCAAAAAACAGATACTGCTACAATAACTATGAGAGATTTGCTCAGTATATTTAAGGAACTCATTGAAATTCCTGATAATACAAATTCTTTTCAAGGTAATTCGGTTGAAGAACGGATTTATGAGATAGCAGACAAAATTTGTACCGATACTACTCAAAAGATGGAATTGGAAGATAAAATTATTCTATCAATAGCGATAAGGTTAAAAGCCGAAAAATATATGATAAATAGGATTAGTGACTCTACGTTTATAGTTGGTATTAAGAAAAACCAAACTTATGAATTAACCGAAAAATACAAAACACTATTCTTTGAAGAAAAAGAGATAATACGCTTGTTGGATAAAGTGAATTTAATGACACCGGAGAATATACATATAAATTCGTTTATGTATGAACCTATTTTGGATATGTCCAATGAACATTTAAAAATGTTGTATGATAAAGTATCAGCATTATTATTATAACTGAAAATGTGAAAATATCGCTTGCCGACGACCATATCGTTACGTTTTTATATTATATTGTGTATAGGCGGCGGTCACGGGGCCTTGGGCCGAGTGTTTTTATGGGTTTATAGCTGGGGAGAGAGAGGGCATGAAGCAAAAAACAGAGTCACGTGCTTTACAAAAAGCAGGCGGCGGTATAGAAATTAGCACATCATTTTACAATGACGTGAAGGGTATTATAAAAGACGCTCGCGCTGAGGCTGTGCGCAGCGTGGATTTTCAGCGGGTGTTGATGTATTGGAAGTTAGGGGAGCGGATTTTTGTTGAGGAGCAGAAAGGCGAGAAAAGGGCCAAATACGGCGAGTTTTTGATAAAAAGCTTGGCAGAAGCTATGAAATCGGAATTTGGTAGCGGTTTTTCATATCGTCAGCTGGCGTTTTGTCGTCAATTTTACCATACTTACCCAATTGTGAACGCACTGCGTTCACAATTCAGTTGGACTCAGTATCGACTGTTGATTCGCATAGAGGATACCCACAAACGCGAATATTACGAGTTGGAGACACTGAACAACCATTGGACGGGGCGGGAGATGGAGCGGCAGATTAACTCCATGCTTTACGAGCGGCTTTTGTTGAGCAACGATAAAGAGGCGGTACTCGCAGTGGCGCGGAAACAGCGGCTTTTGATTGAAAAGTTACCCGATGAAAACCCTACAGTACGGCTAAAAACGACGCGTTGGTTAAAATTACGTTGCCAGAGGATAACACTCACATACTTACAAGCAAATATCAACTTTATATACCTACGGAAAAAGATTTACTCAATGAGATAAAAGGGGTGATTAAAAATAAGAAGATGGCAGGGAGCCGATAATGGAATAAATGAATGTATGGTGGGACTCACCCCGCCGCTATCCTCCATCTTTTCTGTTGGGTGTCCGCTTGGCGGGGGGTGCGGGAGGATTTGAGGTTGAATTAAAAAGTATAAAAAATTGATATATGATATAGCCAAAATAGTATATTTATGTCAGCAATAAAATGCTGTCTGTTTCCATTTAACGTATGGTATTATCCTATGGATGCAAATATGGAAGAAAAACCGCTCGATATCGAAATACTTAAAGACGCTGTCAATGCGCTTGGAAATGCTATTGATGAGTATAGCGAGAGTCTTCCTGACGCTACTGTCAGAAGACGGGACGTACTGCGCTCCGGTGTCATTCAGAATTTTGAGGTTGCATACGAGCTGTACTGGAAGTTTATGAAAAAATGGCTTGAAATAAATGTTGAGCCAAACATTATTATGGGCAATACACGCAGAGATTTTTATCGAATCGCGTGGGAAAACGGCCTCATATCGGATGTTAAGGCGTGGTGGGCATTTCACGAAGCGAGGAATCGGACTTTGCATACTTACAGCGCTATGACCGCGGAATACATTTTTAACAAGGCGATAGAGTTTCTGCCGGCTGCGAAAAAATACACCGTTGATTTAGAGAACAGGATATGATCGCCATCACTCCGGACGAAGAAAAAATCGTCCTTGGCATAATCGCCGAGTTCGCTCCGGACTGTGAGGTCTACGCCTACGGCTCGCGCGTTAAGGGAACGCACAGGGAATGGTCGGATCTCGACCTGGCGTTTGTACGTTCAAACGGCGAACATATGCCGCTCGAACAATGGGGTAGCCTCAAAGAAGCCTTTGGCGAATCCGACATCGTTTTCAGGGTAGATGTCACAGACTACAACGGAATCGAACAGCGCTTCCGGGACATTATCGACCGAGGACGTGTGAAAATTTATAGCCCGAACTGCGCCGCACTAAAAACGGCATCGGAGTAAAAACATGACAAAACCTTACCCCGACCCAACCGCCCCGCACCCCGTATCAGGCTTTCCGGTGACGTATATCAAGCCGACGATAACGCGTCCGAATATCATTGTGGGCGATTTCACTTATTACAGCGGCGAAGATTTTGAGAGCAGGGTTACGCATCACTACGAATTTTATGGTGATAAGTTGATAATAGGAAAATTCTGCCAAATCGCGGCTGGCGTGGAATTTGTTATGAACGGCGCGAACCACAAAATGAATTGCGCAAGCACGTTTCCCTTTTATATCTTCGAGGGATGGCGTCAGAATGTACCGCCGTTAAGTGAGATGCGCTGCAAAGGCGATACGGTAATCGGCAACGATGTTTGGATCGGGCAAAACGCGGTAATCCTACCCGGCGTTCATATCGGCGACGGCGCGATAATCGGTCTGAACAGCGTTGTGGGGAGTGATGTCGAGCCATACAGTATTGTAGCCGGTAATCCGGCAAAACTCGTGCGCAAGCGGTTTGACGATGAGTTGATTGAGCTTTTGCTGGCGTTCAAGTGGTGGGATAGGAGCATTGACGAAATTCAGGAATTGATACCGCTGCTTTCGGACGGTGATTTGGAGCGGGTGAGGTGGGGGGTGGGGGAAAATTGCTGAGGGTTGCGCTTTAAGGCGGGGCTTGCGGTGGGAAAATCGAGCGATAGTAAATTATGTAGCCGGATTATCCGTTTGTATCTTGATATGGATTTTTTACTTGATAAAGCGATGTAAATAGTGGTTGACTAAACGGAATGTAGGATTGTATAGGCTTGATAATGTCTCTGTATAATTTTATGATTTTTGCTAAAATACGCATTTGGACGGGTGCAAATAGTATATTATGGGTGATGTGGAAACGGTCGTTTGGGTGGGGTGTAGGCAGAAAAAACGCTTTGCGGGTCGTAAAAAACGGCAACGGTTGCAAAAATTGCAACAGTTCAAGATTTTATAACTTTTGCTAAAACGTGCATTTGGTTGAGCGCATATAGTATATTATGGATGGAGGGTAGGCGGAAAAAGTGTTTTGTGAGTTGTAAAAAAGCGCGGGAAGCCACTTTTGGGGCAGCGGTTGAATGGGGGCGGAGGCGGTCTCGGAAACAGCTGGGCCTTCTGATACCCAGGGTTCGAATTCTCTGCCACCCCGGGAAGTTTTGTACAGGTGGCCTCAATATATGTGTTATTTTGCTGGATAATGTCCACATTGATGATTGAGGTTCGTTTTTAATCTCTTTGGAGAGGTGTTTGTGGTATATTTTTTTGTTACTATGAAAAATAAATCACAACCAAAGGAAAGTGCCTAATTTTATAATGAAAAAGTGTGCCTTAGAAAATAAAATAACGAGATGGACAGTTTGTTCTGATAGCGGAAAGCATTGGACGTTGTACTGTGGCAATGCTAAACATGCTATGTCCGATATAGAAACTGATAGCGTGAACTGCATTGTTACGTCGCCACCATATTATTGTTTACGTGATTATAAAGTTGACGGTCAAATTGGGCTAGAGGAAACTGTGAACGAATACATATCTTCGCTATGTTCGGTAATGGATGAAGCCTATCGGGTTCTTCGCAAAGATGGTTTGTTGTTTCTAAATTTAGGTGATACGTATTATTCTGGAAAAGGAAAATCACATGGTACTGATCCTAAAAGTAGCAAGCGTCGTTTTGGATTGCGTCCTGTAGATAAGAGTGGTGGACTTGAAATAGGTATTCAACGGAAATCGGTTATTGGTGTACCTTGGAGAGTAGCCATTGAGATGATGTCAAAAAAATGGATTTTGCGAACCCCTATTATTTGGCATAGAGAAAGTGCGCTCCCTGAATCCGTGAAAGATAGGCCGAGAAGAAGTTACGAATATGTGTTTATGTTTGCTAAAGATCGTAAATACTATTTCAACCGTCAACCGCTTTTAGAAAAAAAAATTGACGAAGATGTATGGACAATTTTGGCCCGACCTAAAGCAAATGGCGGGATTGAAACGGCACCGTACCCAGATGAATTAGTTGAGCGTTGTTTAGAAGTCGGCTGTCCAGATATGGGGGTGGTACTTGATCCATTTGTTGGAAGCGGCACCACAATGAGGGTTGCGTTGCAAACAGGTCGAAACGCAATTGGAATAGATATTAGTCCTGTTTTTTGTGAATATATTCTGAAAGGATTAGAGGAGCAAAAATGTATCTGTCTATAGATTATGTTTGGGCGGCAATGGATAAGTTGAGACCGATTCATCCATTTTTTGGTATTACCTTTCTCTCGTGTAAAAAAAACGATTTACCAATCGGTGAACAGATTGAATATCAAATGGACGCGAGTAATAAATCGTTTTTGGACGGCATTCATCGTCTTGATTCAGAATCGAAATTCTACTATCAGCCGTATAAGTCCAATTCGAAAGATGTGTACTGGGTACGGCATGATTACGCGTCTTCGGGGTTACAAGCGATAAATACACAAACATTTATGGGTGCGTTTTTACATACCTCAACAAAGACTTGGGGATGGAAAAGCAATTATGTTCTTGCGCTGAAAGCACTGTTAAAGCATAATAAAAAAAGCTCCAAACTTCCGTTGTCTGCTATGGCAATATGGGTATTGCGGGAAGAGAAACGGAATGAACGTGATAGTTTGAAAGAAGTAGTTGATAGGTTTTTATCAATGTTTCATATTTCCCAAGAAGAACGAGAATACCTTTTTTCTGATGATGTGGTTGCTTTTTCTAAAAAGCATAGTATTTCTTTTCAAGAATCACCGGTTTCATGGGAAGATTTTAGAACTCACGTAAAGTTTCCACCAGACGCCGCACCAGTAAGAGGGGCAGCACTTTCGTGCTTAGAGCTGGAAAACGTGGGGCCTGCCGAGCGTCTATACCTTGAACCAAGTTCTCGCCTCAATATGGTGACGGGAGATAATGGACTTGGCAAGTCATTTATTATGGAATGCGCGTGGTGGGCATTTACGGGTAAGTGGATTGATTCTCCTGCGATGCCTTTTGGTAGAAGGGATGAAAATAAACCACGAATTAGTTTCGCGCTTGCGAGTAACGGAAATTCTGATACTGCGAAAACAACGGCTCACTTTGATTTCAAAACAAGAGAGTGGTCTTGTGGGAAAAGTTCCTCGTCGACACCGGGGCTTATTGTGTACGCACGTGTCGACGGTTCATACGCGGTCTGGGAGCCTATAAGGCAGGAAAGCTATTGTTTTAGTCGGACAGATGTTTGGGAAGGCGTGAATGGAAAAATAGAAGGTCTTATACGCGATTGGGTAAAATGGCAAAGTACACCGGAAAAATACCCTTTTAAAGAAATGCTGAATGTACTGAAGAAAGTATCGCCGCCAGATATGGGTGAGCTACAGCCGGGTTATCCTATGCGGATGTTTGATGACACGCGGGAGATACCGACAATAATTCATCCCTATGGGTCTGTTCCAATAACACACGTCTCAGCTGGTATCCGTAGAATTGTTGCGTTGGCATATTTAATGGTGTGGGCATGGCACGAACACACAGTATTAGCAGATATAACAGGTAATACTCCAGAAAGAAGAATGGTAATACTTATTGATGAATTGGAGGCACACTTACACCCCAAATGGCAAAGGGCAATATTACCGGCGCTTATAGAGGTGCAGTCGATGCTTTCCGAAAGTTTGGAAAGTACCCAGTTTCTTATTTCGACACATTCGCCACTTGTACTTGCCTCTGTTGAAACGGTTTTTAATGAGCAAAGTGATAAGCTTTTTGGCGTGTATGCTAATGACAAAACAGGATGTGCTGAATTGAGAAATATAGATTTCATTAAATATGGTCGGATAGATTCTTGGCTGACTTCCGACATCTTTGAATTGCAACAGGCGCGTTCCCGCGAAGCAGAAGATGCTATTAGCGAGGCGAAGAGATTGCAAATTGAAAAAAAACCTATACTCGCAGATATTTTTAGTACCCATCTGCAGTTGCTTCGCTGTCTTTCAGAAACAGATACTTTTTGGCCGAGATGGTTATATTTTGCAGAAAGCAACGGGGTGGATATATGATTCCTGTTGTCAAACAGGCAGAGCCCGCAGACTTCGATCGGAAAGTTCGAAAACTTGGGCAAACCTTTTTAAATTCGTGTCCTACCCCTAAAGCAAACGAGTGGAAATCCCACGAATATTGGAAAGAAATTAACAAAGATCTGTATGAATCATATAACCGTGTATGCGCATATACTGCCGAATGGTTTCCACTTTCTACGAATACTATTTCTGTAGACCATTTTCTGCCTAAGAGTAAAGCACCACATCTTGCTTACGAATGGGACAATTTTAGGCTAACAACGCCGAAAACAAATAGCAGAAAATATACTCACGCAATAATAGATCCTTTTAGCATTGAAGTCGGATGGTTTGTCCTTCAAATTCCTGATTGTCATATTGTTCCGGGGGATAATCTTAATCCATCTATCCAAGCAAAGATCAATTTTACAATTGAAAAGCTGAAATTGAATTTAGATGATGAACACGTGCAAAGGCGATGCGATGTAATACTTGATTTTGTTAAAGGAGAAATTTCATTTACTCATTTGCAACGACGCTTTCCATTTATCGCAAATGAATTGGAGAGGTTAAGTATAAATGATGTAAAAACTTTATCGAAACTTTTCAAAGTTTCAATTGATGAATAGCAGTAAATAAGTTTGATATAAAAGGTAACATAAAAATCGAATTTTAATGGTAACATGGCAAAGTTTTAATGAAAAGTTTAAAAAAAACAAAGGCATATAAATAAGCAATGACCAACAAACAACTGAAAAACCTGAAAGCCAAACTCTGGGAGAGCGCCGACCAGCTTCGCGCCAATTCCGGCCTCAAGTCTACAGAGTACGCTACGCCAATTTTGGGTCTTATATTTCTGCGATTTGCCGAAAGCAAGTATAGCACGTTTGAAACCGGTATAAACGCCGAATATGAAAAGAAAAAAGGAACCCGCGCCGAACGTCCGATACACGAAATCGCAGTAGAAAAATGCGGGTACTATCTGCCGCAGGAGGCGCGATTTGATTACCTCCTGAATCTGCCCGAATCTGAAAACCTCGCGGAAAAAACGAAAAACGCGATGGAGAAAATCGAAAAATACACCGCCGAACTTATCGACACACTGCCAAAAGATATATATTATAGCGTCAATAGCGAAGACGACCCGCTCGTATTAGCCAAATTGTTCAAAGTCTTCAAAGATATTCCAACCGACATCAGCCTTGATATTTTCGGTGAAATTTACGAATATTTTCTTGGGGAGTTCGCCCTCGCCGAGGGGCAAGGCGGCGGGGAATTTTTCACGCCGTCAACAGTTGTACAGTACATGGTCGAAGTCCTCGCGCCGACGGAAGGCGAAATATTCGACCCGGCCTGCGGCAGCGGCGGTATGTTCGTCCAAACCGCGCACTATATCGCCCGGCACAGCGCCAAAGGCAGCGGCATAAATCTCCGTGCGCACGGTGTTGAAAAAACAGGCGCAACGGTGAAACTCGCCAAAATGAACCTCGTCCTCAACAACGTGCGCGGCAGCATAACAGAAGCGAACTCCTACTACCGCGACCCGTACGAGAGCTTCGGCAGGTTCAATTACGTCATGGCGAATCCGCCGTTTAACGTAGATGAAGTTGAACTCGACCAAGTGAAGTCGCAGCCGCGCTTCAACACGTACGGCGTGCCGCAAAATAAGACGAAGAAAAACAAAAAAGACGCAAAGGAAACCGTCCCGAATGCCAACTATCTGTGGATTAACCTCTTTGCCACATCGCTGAAAGAAAACGGCCGAGCCGCGCTGGTCATGGCAAACTCCGCGTCCGATGCCGGACACAGCGAAAAGGACATACGCATAAAATTGGTAGAAAGCGGTATTATCAGCCAAATGGTCACGCTCCCAACAAATATGTTTACAAGCGTTACCCTGCCGGCAACCCTCTGGTTCTTCGACCGAGCCAAACCGCGCAAAGACGAAATTCTGTTTATCGACGCACGAAATATTTTTACCCAAATCGACCGTGCGCACCGCAAGTTCTCGAATGAGCAAGTCAAAAACCTTGCCGTCATAAGCCGCCTGTACGAGGGAAAGAATGATGAATTTACCGCATTGCTCAACGAGTACCGCGCCGCGCTTGCCGCCGCGCCCGAAACAAGCGGCGACGAAGACGTAACCCCCAAAGCCTATTGGCAAGAACAAATCGACTGGCTTACAACACGCTTTCCCGATGGCGTATACGTTGATGTTATCGGCCTGTGCAAAGCGGCGAAACTTGACGGCGAAGACGGCATAAAAGACCAAGATTATTCCTTGAATCCGGGGCGCTACGTTGGCGTGGTGATTGAGGACGACGGGATGAGCGAAGAAGAGTTCAAAACGGAAATGCTGAAACTTAATAATGAACTTACTGCATTGAACGCCGAAGCGCAGACACTCGAAAGGACGATTGCGGATAACCTGCGGTCGCTGGTTGGCAGCGGAACGGAGGTGCGTTCCGTTGAATAATGACAAGCAAGAAATAATCATATATCAAACCGCTGACGGCTTGACTAAAATCGACATTCGTATGGCGAATAATTCGCTATGGCTTACGCAAGCGCAAATCGCTGAAGCGTTCGGACGCGAGCGTTCGGTTATTACGAAACACATCAACAACATTTTTGCAGAGGGCGAATTGGATAAAAATTCAACTTGTGCAAAATTTGCACAAGTTCAGATTGAGGGCAAGCGACAAGTAGAAAGAGCTGTAGAATACTATAATCTCGATGTCGTCATCGCCGTTGGATACCGCGTGAAATCACAAAAGGGTACACAGTTTCGACAATGGGCGACGGCGATTTTACATGAGTACCTGCAAAAAGGTTTTACAATTAACGATGAGTTTCTAAAAAACATGGGCGGAGGATTGTACTGGAAAGAACTGCTTGACAGGATTCGTGACATTCGCGCAAGCGAAAAAGTTATGTATCGCCAAGTCTTGGACTTGTACGCCACAAGCCTTGATTATAACGCGACCATGTCCGAAACAATCGAATTTTTCAAAATAGTGCAGAACAAACTACATTACGCCGTCAGCGGGCATACTGCCGCCGAAATTGTTTTTGACCGCGCCAATGCCGAACTGCCGTTTATGGGGTTAACAACATTCAAAGGCAATCGCCCAGTTAAAAGCGAGGTTACAATCGCCAAAAACTACATGACCGATAAAGAGTTATTTGCGCTGCGCCGTATGGTGAACGCTTTCTTTGATATGGCAGAGCTTAAAGCCGAAATGCACGAACCGATGTATATGCGCGACTGGCTCGAAACCCTTGATAAATTTACTGCCGATTTTGGCTTAGGCGTATTGGAAGATGCCGGACGCATTTCACACGAAGTCGCTATAGAAAAGGCTCACAACGAATACACCGCTTACCGTAAGCAGTTGTCGGACGAGTTGACCGATGTGGAGAAGGCGTATTTGGATACGTTGCGGGATATGCAGAAACGTTTGAAAGACGGAGGTGGGGAGGAATGAGATTTGACGATGTTGTAAAAATACTTAGTCCTAACACTACATCCAGAAGTTTCATGACTGACGCGGACGGGCTAAAATGTGTGCATTATGGAGATATATACAAGAATTATAGTGATAGAGATATAAATAGCTCTAAAATTGTAAACTCAATATCACTTAAAATTCCTGAGCATAAAGTCATAAAGCGAGACGCAATCATCATCGCTGATGTGTCTGAAACATTAGACGATTGGGGACATGTAACGTTTATTAAGTTTGATGGGACACCCTTTATAAATGGCACTCACACATTTGCTTTTGTGTGTGATTGTGCAATCACGTTAAGATATTTGTTTTATTATTTTAGGGATGAAACAAATAGAAAAAGGCTTAGGCAGTTTTTAACTGGGGTTACAGTATTTCAAATGAGTATAAAATCGCTAAGCAAATATAAAATAGAACTGCCCCCGCTCCCCACCCAAACCCGCATAGCCTCCATCCTCTCCGCCTACGACACCGCCATCGAAAACAACACCCGCCGGATTGCGCTTTTGGAAAAGGCGGCGCGGGAGCTTTACCGCGAGTGGTTCGTGAGACTGAGGTTTCCGGGATGGGAGAGAACGAGGGTGGTGGAGGGAGTGCCGGAGGGGTGGGAGGTTAAAAAAATCGGGGATATTGTTCGCTTGCAAAGAGGTCACGATTTACCGATAACATCTGTTAGGCATGGTGAATACCCTGTTGTTGGCTCAAGCGGAATTATCGCTTTCCATGATAAAATTACAACACAACCGCCTGTCATCGTTCTTGGGCGAAGCGGAAGCGTTGGAAATCCAAAATATTATGACTGCGAATGCTGGATCCACAACACAGCGATATATGCAAAAGAAATATTTGGTGAGCCTTTATGGGTATATTATATGCTTTGTCAAATTGATTATTCTTCACTTGTAGGTGGGAGTGCTGTTCCCACGCTTAACCGTAATCATGTTGAAGCTAGAAAAGTTTTAGTTCCCAACAAAGGGTTGCAAAAGAAATTTAATTCATATGCGAATATCATGTTTCGGGAAGTATCTATTCTAAAATCACAATCCCAAAACCTCGCCCGTCAACGTGATTTGTTGCTTCCTCGCCTGATGAGCGGAAAGTTGGAGGTGTAGCAAATATATATGGCAACCTACCCACAACGTAAACCAATGCGATTGATTGGAAATGTCATCGCAAACGTAGGGAACGGTTCTAAACCGTTCCGTGCAAAATCGGCAAACCCAAAATGCCTGTTTGGAAATGTCATCACAAACGTAGGGAACGGTTCTAAACCGTTCCGTGCAAAATCGGCAACGCAACAGCGGAACGGTTTGGAACCGTTCCCTACAAAATCGGCAATGCGGAATGGTTTGGAACCGTTCCGTGCAAAATCGGCAATGCGGAATGGTTTGGAATCGTTCCGTGCAAAATCGGCAAACCGAAAATGCCTGTTTGGAAATGTTGTCGCAAACGTAGGGAACGGTTCTAAACCGTTCCGTGCAAAATCGACAAACCGGAAATGCCTGTTTGGAAATGTCATCGCAAACGCAGGGAACGGTTCCAAACCGTTCCGCGCAAAATCGGCAACGCAACAGCGGAACGGTTTGGAACCGTTCCCTACAAAATCGACAATGCGGAATGGTTTGGAACCGTTTCCTACAAAATTAACAATGCGGGACGGTTTGGGATCGTTCCCGGAGGTGTAGCAAATATATATGGCAACCTACCCACAACGTAAACCAATGCGATTGAGCGGATATGATTATTCGCAAGCCGGGAGTTATTTTGTAACAATCTGCACAAAAAACCGAAAATGCCTGTTTGGAGATGTCATCGCAAACGTAGGGAACGGTTCCAAACCGTTCCGTGTTGCCCTGAATGAATTCGGTAAAATAGCAGAACATGTATGGTTAGATTTAAGCCGTCACAACGAAGGTATTGTTTCAAACATTCACCAAATTATGCCGAACCATATCCATGGTATCTTTACAATAATCGAAAACGGGGGCCATGATATACCGGAAATTATACGCCAGGTTAAAACGTTTACTTCGCGATATATTAATGATTATTTGAAACGGAACGGTTTGGAACCGTTCCCTACGGGTGGAATTTGGCAAAAATCATATCACGATCACATTATACGAAACGATGAATCATTTCAAAAAATTTATAGATACATTGAAAACAATCCTGTGACATGGGAAAGAGATTGTTTTAATCCCGGAACATTGGCAATGCGGAACGGTTTGGAACCGTTCCCTACGAAATCGGCAATGCGGGACGGTTTGGGATCGTTCCTTATAGGCACAGAGGAGGTATAGAATATGCCAAAAATAATCACTGAAGACATGATCGAACGCGCCGCCATCGCCCTGTTGCTCTCCGAGTACGCCTCGCTCTACTCACATCTCAACTGCCACACCGAAAAACCTGAGACACTCTCCGACGGTACAGGCAGAGATGATAAAAAGCAAGTTGTGCTGCCAACCATTTTATACAATAAATTATGTGAGCTTAACCCCGATATCCCGAAAGACATCATACGCCTCACAGCCAACAATCTTTGCCGCAACGCCCACGGCGACCCGCTTGGAAATAATTACAATCATTATCAATTTATCAGAAATCAGATAAAGGTATCATTCAAAAAGGACGGGCGCGAAACGCAAGGTTTAGTTCGGTTGATTGATTTTGGCAACCCTGAAAACAACAGCTTCATCGTCGCGTCGCAAATGTGGATTCGCGGCGAAGTCCATTGGCGCAGACCCGACTTGATTATTTTCGTCAACGGTCTGCCGTTTGTATTTATCGAACTGAAAAACTCCAACATCAACGTCAAGAACGCTTACGACAAGAACCTGACAGATTATCGGCGTGATATTCCGTGGTTGTTCAACTACAATCAGATTTGCGTTCTCTCCAATGGTATGGAGACCCGGCTCGGCAGTTTTTCTGCGGGTTACGAGCATTTTTTTGAATGGTTGAAAATCGCCGACGAAAAAGAAAATCCCGATCGTTTAGCTATACGTGAGGACTGTGTCAGCCTTGAGTATTTCATACGCGGGCTTTGCAGGCCGGACGCATTGCTTGATTATATTGAGAACTTTGTTTTGTTTGATCAACGAAAAGGCGGTGTGGTCAAAAGTAAAATTATCGCGAAGAATCATCAGTATCACGGCGTGAATAATGCCTTTTACGCTTTTGAAAAACGCAGCGAGCTTAAAGGCAGGCTTGGTGTGTTTTGGCACACGCAGGGCAGCGGCAAAAGTTATTCTATGGTGATGTTGGCGCGGAAAGTAAAGCGTAAATGTATCGGCAATTTTACATTTTTAATTGTTACCGACCGTGATGACTTGGACGGGCAAATTTACAAAACGTTTCTCCGCAGTGGTTTTATGGGCGACAGGGAAAAATGCAAACCTGCAAACAGCGCCGCCTTGCGCGAGGAGTTGAAAACAAATAAGGGTATTTTATTTACGTTGATTCATAAATTTCGCTACGACAAAGGGAAAAAATATCCGATTCTTTCCGAGCGCGATGATATTATCGTGTTTGTGGACGAAGCCCACAGAACGCAGTATAAGGATTTGGCGGAAAATATGCGGACAGGTTTACCTAACGCGCAGTACATCGCTTTCACGGGTACGCCGCTGCTTGGCAGCAGGCGGTTGACTAATCAATGGTTTGGCGATTATGTCAGTGAGTATAATTTCGCGGAATCGGTTACAGATGGCGCTACTGTCCCGCTTTATTATGTGAAGCGTGTGCCGGAGGTTGAGCTGCGGAACGACTTTTTTGATAATGATTTTTCGGAGATATTGGAGAGTGAAAATCTAACGGACGCGGAACAAAGGCGTTTGGAGAATTATTACGCGCAGGAGATGGAGGTTATCAAGCGTGACGACCGTCTCGACGCTGTGGCGCGGCATATTGTCCGTCATTTCCCGTATCGCGGTTTTCGCGGCAAAGGCATGGTGATTTCGGTAGACAAGTTTACTGCGGTTAAGATGTATGATAAGGTGTCGTTTTATTGGCGGGAGGAGATAAAAAAGCTAAATGCCGACATCACAAGGGCTGCGAGTGAAGAGGAGCGCGACAATCTTAAATCAATAGTCGACTACATGCGAAGCGTACAAATGGCGGTTGTTATCAGCGAAGACGCGGATGAGGAAAGCAAGTTTAAAAATGAGGGTTTATCTGTAACCGCCCACCGTAATCGTATGGCTGAATTTGATGAGGACGGGGCAGACATTGAGGACAATTTCAAAAACCCTGACCATCCGTTGTCGCTTGTGTTTATTTGCGCTATGTGGCTTACCGGATTTGACGCGCCGTCTGTGTCTACGCTGTATTTAGACAAGCCGATGAAGGGGCATACGCTAATGCAGGCTATCGCGCGGGCAAATCGCGTTTTCCCCGATAAGGAGAATGGCGTTGTCGTTGATTTTCTTGATGTGTTCAAATACTTGAGACGCGCGCTTGCCGATTATGCTTCCGATGGCGGCGAGGCAATGCCGGTCAAGGATATTGAGCGGCTTCTTGAACAGTTGAATCAGGCTATTGAAATGACGCTGGAATTTTGCAGCAAGCAGGAAATAGACCTCAGCCGCGCTATTGCGGTAGAAGATACATTTCGTAAAATGTCGCTGTTCCACCAATTCGCAAATACGATTCTCAGCAACGACGAAGTTCGCAATGAGTTTAGAACGCTCGCTAACACCGTTGATAATTTGTATGAATCTTTGCGTCCGGATATTTTCAATATGGACTTTGACCCAATCAATAAAGAGGCAATACTCTATTTGCGCGGCGTCATAGACGGTACAATCAGACCTGATAAGTTAGAAGCGGCTAAAAAGCGGGTTGGTGGGCTTCTCGATGAAAGCGTACAGGTTGAGGAGGATGCGTTGGTATACACGATTCCGGAGTTTGGCAGAGAAATTGACTTGTCGAAAATAGACGTTGATGGATTGCGTGATAGATTCAGAGCGGCAAGATACAGAAATATTTTAATCGCCGATCTTCGTGAACATATCGAAAAAAAGATAGAGCAAATGCTCCGACGAAATGTCACACGTTCTGATTTCGCCGAACGTTTTAGAAATATCATAGACGCTTACAACGCCGGCGGCTCGCAGAGCGATGTTTTTTATGAAAAGATACTGAAATTTATGGAAGAGCTTCGTGCAGAGGAAGAGCGGCATATTAAAGAAGAATTATCCGAAGCGGAGCTTGAAATTTTTGATTTGCTCCGCAAGGACAGACTCACTAAGGATGAGGAAAAACGTGTCAAATTAGCGGCAAAGAAACTATACGCGACCTTGCTTGCCAAAAAGAGCGAATTATTTGTAGTTGGCTGGCACAATGACCCGCAACCCAAAGAGCGTGTGCGGTCGACGATTTGTGATTGTTTGAATACATCCTTGCCGGATTGTTATGACCGTGATATTTTTGCGGTAAAAAGCAATATCGTGTATGAACACATTGTTGATCAGGCGATGATGGGGTATGCGTGGGTGGCGTGAAAAAATTAAGCCCCCAATCCCTCTACCACCTCCTCCTAACCCACCACGGCCGCCGCGCACCCCGTATCGGGCTTTCCGGTGACGTATACCAAGCCGGCGACCTGTCGAAAGAACGCAAGCGCGGTGTAATTGCTACCGGAGCTATGAGCGATCCCTATAATCCCTGTGAAAAGGTGTTGAAGCGATCGAATAATCAAAAAAGAACTTGCTATTTATGTGGGCATAAACTATTATACCTATGTTGAAATCGTAGCCGGCGACTTTTTGAAAGGATGGTTTTGTGCGATTTGGGGCTGTTGTTTTTTTGTCGTTAGTGATTTTGGCGGTCTCCGTTCCCGCACGGGCGGGCGAGGCGGATGTCTTGGCGTCGATTCAGAGGAATTATGGCGGGGTGCGGGCGGTTAACGCGACGTTTGACCACAGCATATACTGGAGCGTTAGGGAGCGAGAGGAGAAGAGGAGCGGGGAATTGGTAATCGCGCCGGGGGACAGGTTTAGGGTGACCTTGGGGCGGGAGGTTTTTGTTAGCGATGGAACGACTTTTTGGCAGTACAACGAGCGGAACTCGCAGGTCGTCGTGCGAAACTTTTCGGATATCGACGCGGCGACGGTTCCGTCGGCGCTGCTCTCTTCGTTTTTATCAAGCCGCACATTCCAGGCGGAGCCACAGCGCAACGGGACGGTTAACTTCTCCTGGAGCGGCGATGGGGCGGTTATCGGCGACGGGTATAAGAGGATAGATGTCAACGTCAATCGAAGCAGCGGAATCATAAACACACTGAGATTGACAGACGCGAATGACAACATCCACACGTACACGTTCAAGAGAACGGAGTTTGACAGGCCGGCGAGAAACGACGTTTTTCAATTCAGGGCCCCGCGGGGGGTTGAGGTACTTGATATGAGGGATGAATGATGTCTTTAATCAACAAATACTGCCGAAACCGCACCATCGGTATTACACGCGCCGTCCGTGTCGCTCCGATAATTTTTGTGATAATCGTACTGACCGTCTCCGCCCAGTTCCGCGAAACGCGCGTATTGACAAGCAACAATATCATCGGGCTTGCGGGGAGTGGCGATACGGTGTGGCTCGCTACCGAGCGGGGGTTTAATTACAGAACATCGAATGATGTTTCCGGCGGATGGCTTGGATTTGAGGTGGACGACCTGTCGCTAAGATATTGGGGGATGGCTTTTGGGGGTGGCGGGGTTGCTGCGCTTATTGACATGTATCAATCTAATGTTCTGAACAGGAGAGGTTTTTGGCATTTCGACCATACGGGTAACAGGCAGCAAGAGGTATCTTTCAGATTTTCCGACGGAGCGCAAGGCCCAGATCGGGACATGGCCAACCCCGCGGGCAGCGTGGTATATTCACACGGCAGTTTTTGGGCGCCGTTTAATAATGGCGGGCTGGTCAGATATAATCCGCAAGACAACAGCGTCAGCGCAATTAAGCCCGGCGACGCGAGTGCTGTCCCTCCGCAAAACATGACCTCCGACGAATCAGCGGAAGATGCCCGCCGGCGCTCGAGGCTTGTGCTGTCGGTTAACGCGAGTCCCGCCGGCAACTCAATTATTGTCACTACGCCGGCCATAATTTGGTCATACAACCCCGGCGCCAGCGAAAAAACATGGGACACGCTGCATGCCTCCCCGAACCCGTTATCGGCATCAACAGGAGAAACGTTTGTTTCATTCGTCGCTGCGTTCACGGTCAGCAAGAAGGATGTATCGGCACTCTACGCCTTTATGGCTGTAAGGCGCGATAGTGAAAATGACACCTTGCTTTATAGTTATGATGACGATTCGGGGCAATGGTTCAGGACGGTTGACACCCGCGCACGATTTTCCGTTTTTCCTGCCATCAACGGGGGCATGTACGTTCTTTTTGACGACAACCGCGCCGCCCTGTTCGCCGACACTGCGCAAGACGCTACCGCGCGGGAGAATCACCTGTCCGAGATATTAACGCCGGCCAATTTCCGCTCTATGCTCGCAAATGCCGGAAACGATCCTAACCCCAAAATCAACGACATCATCTTCCTGCCGCGCACAGACACCGCGGGGATTTTAATAGTCGCCGCGGAGACGGGAGTTTATGTCAGCGAATCAATAAATCCGTTGACAGCCGGACACACCGACTATCGCTTTTCGCACTCCCGCCACGTCAGCCCGGTCGCGCCCGGAAAAGCTTACGCGTTACCCGGCATCATACGCAACAGTTTTGATAACAAGTATGATAGGTGCGTATTTGTTTACAATCTGAGGAGAGAGGGCAATGTTACAATCAGGGTCTATGACTATAATATGGCGTTAGTCAGAACAGTCGTTAGGGGAGCGCCCCGCGCTAGCGGCGCCAACAGCGCCTCGGGCCGCTCCACCGACCCCGCCCGCGATTTTTGGGACGGGACAAACGCGTCCGGCAGGATGGTATCGCCGGGCGTTTACTATTTCAAAATAACCTCTACCGGCGGAGAGCGTTTCTTTGGCAAAGTCGTACTCGCAAGATAAAATTAAGCCCGCTACCGGGACAATCGGCGTGTCGTCGACAAAATCATTCTCTTCGAGAATGACAAGGTTCGCGTTTTGGATAATCACGCTTGTTATTACCATAAATAACACAGCTTACGCTGCCCACCACGCCGGCCTCCCCGACGCGATATTCAGGCTGCCAGCCGGCGCTTGGGCTTCGGGAATGGGCGGGGCGGTGGCTGCCGACCCAGAATACATGCTCGCGTGGTACAACCCGTCGCAGCTCGCGCAGCTCAGAAACAGCAAAGCGTCGCTCGGCACCGGCATACGGTCGCTTGGCCGCACGGAAGCGTGGGCGTCATACGATTTCAGAGTGCCCCCGCGTGTTGGCATGGGGGTGGCTTTTGTGTACAGGGGCGACCCGTTTTTGGACAATATGTATGATGGATATTACAGCGGCGGCGAGGTGGTCGAGGAACGCCTCCTGAACCCCATGGCGTGGTCGGCGGTATCGCTGAAAGTCGGCGCGGGATATCTTGTATCGCGGCGCTTTACCGTAGGCAGCTCGGTATCCATAAATTACCAAAGCCTGCCCACATACATTGATCTAGACGGTTCGATATATAACTCGTCGCTAACGTCAATCGGCGCGATAGACGTCGCCGCGTCGTACAAGATGACGCCCGACCTGACACTCTCCGCATCGATAAAAAACCTGCTGTTTTCGCGCAATTCATGGGACATCTATTTAGGTACCGGCTTATCTCCCATAATAGACAAAATCATCCCGCCGGTACTCACCCTCGCGTCCTCTCACAAACTAAAACTCTCCGAACGTGACTTCACGTGGAGCGCCAACGCCGCAATCTATCTGATGGATGGCAACGGCTCATACATCGGCCGCCCCGAAATGGTGGCAGCAGTCGGCGCGAGCTGGAGGTTCGTCGACGATTTGGTGTTGAAAGCCGGCATTGCAGATTTGGAATTAAACGGCGACATCTACCGCGATTTCGACGCATACCGCGACGGGTTCTCCCCGCGAATAGCGGCGGGGTTTTCATATCACCTGACGCGGATAAGGCACGGGATGTTTTTTAACTATTCGATCACCACGGATAGAATTTGGGCGGGCGGGGATCAGCAGATTGATGTTACTGTGAAATTTTGACTTTATTTTGTAATTTTGACCTTACTCATACCATTATGTATATTTATACCTACATGCGGTTATATCTTCGTTAATTAATAAGGAATTTTATTAATGTATAAAAATGCCATATCCATTATATCGTTACTGATACTGCTGATAGCAGCCATCACCCCCGCGCACTCTCAGGACAACGACGACCCACGTAACCGCGGTTATGGGTTTATGATGCTTGAGGAGCCGATTAACCCTAGAAATATCGCGATGGGTTCCGTTGGGACGGCGCTTGGCGGGTGGGGGTTCCGCTACTACAACCCCGCGCAGCCGTTCTTTTCCGGAATGTCCTACGTCTCCGCCGAGTTCGGCCAAATGCCCGGCGGGGTGAGCAAGGGCGGTTTTGAGTCGGCGATGGTTCTGCCCGATATGTTTACCGCTTTCAGTTTCTACTCCAGCTCTGTCGGCTTCGAAACCCGCGACGAAAGGGGCGAGGGGTCCCCCGTGTCGAGCAGCACGACAATCGGTTCGGTGAGCGCGGGGGTTATCCGCGAAAATTTGTCGGTAGCGTTAAGTTTGAATATGGCCGACGATCGTATTTGGGTGTTGGACAATTACAGGGCGATTACGCTTGGCGCAGGACTTGGCTATAAACTTGCCGGCGATAAACTGAATCTTGGCGCGGCGATGTTCCACCATTTAGCATGGTGCAGGGGGTTTGGCGAAAGCCGCTCCACGTGGGGATGGGGCGGTTCGCAAGTGCCGAAGTTCATAAGGGCCGGAGCGGCATGGACAGACACCCTGCAATCACTCCCCTTCACCGTCGCGGCCGACGTAGTCCACAGCGACGAGGACGGAAAACTGACCGTACCCGTAGGGCTTGAAGTAAACGTATTGCCGTCCGTCAGCCTGAGAATTGGAAAACGGATTGGCTGGGACTACGAAGTCATGTCATTTGGCCTGGGCCTGAACATAGATAGAATAACATTCGACGCGGCGTTTGTGCCTACAAAATTTGTGAGCGACTACGAGATGAAGTGGAGCATGGCGTTCACATACCGTTTAGGCGGTGGCAACGCGCAACGAAGAAACATTGCGCCAACGCCGGCATCGGTTCCGGTATCGGTACAACAGGAAAAACCGGAGACGCCGTTAGTAGAAGAAGTTGTTGCTGAGGAAGAGATCGTTGAGATGGAAATTGTGGAAGAAGAACTACCGGAAGAAACAGAGGAAACGGAGGAAACGCCGATAGAAGAAACGGCCGAGGAAGAATTTGAAGAAGAAGAATCAGAAGAATCGGAATCGGAGAAATCAGAATCAGATGTAGAGGCAGAATCGCTGGAATCGACGGAAGAAGAGCAGCCGTCAGCGGACGAGATCGAAAACGGGGCGCGATAAATCGCGCCGTAACCGTTTGCACTACGGATTCACTACGTGCATTACAAACGCTGTTCCTAGCGCCGCTATCGCCAGCCATGAGAGCCATTGGGTTTTGACCATCGCCGCCCAGTAGGCTTTGCTGAAAATCGGCGCGGCCGCGCCGCCCGAATTGTGCCGCCGGTCGACTATGCGGCGCTCCTGCGCGGCTATTGATCTTGTTTCGCTCTTGCTGGGCCTCGCGACGGTGCGGTCGAATTTAACGGTGGTGTGTTCAACGCGCTCCGCGGGGTCAACCTTGTCTAAATCCCTCAAAAATTCCTCTACCGACGCGTAGCGTTCACGTTTCTCTTTTTTTAGGGCTTTCAGTATGATAAGCTCTAAAAGTTTAGGCGTGTCCTTACGTTTGGCGGATGGGGGGATCGGCACTTCGTGCACTTGCTTGTAGGCTACGGCCATTGAGTTATTGGCTACAAACGGCGGTTTGCCGGTCAGCATTTCGTACATCAGTATCCCAAGTGAGTAGATGTCGGACTGTACGTCGATTTTCTTCCCCTGCGCCTGTTCGGGGGACATATACTCAGGGGTGCCGATGGTTGAGCCGGTCATGGTGATACCTGTGTTGGAAAATA
>JAITFQ010000019.1 GCA_031281225.1 Chitinispirillales bacterium | reverse complement strand
CTGCCCCTCTTCATGCCCCTCTTCATGCCCCTCTCCATGCCCCTCTCCATGCCCCTCTCCATGCCCTCCTCCATGCCCTCCTCTTTCGCCACCATCACCGCAACATCTTGATTCCACTCTCTTGTCAGCATGTTAAAAACCTCCTTTTTATAGGTATCTAGAAAATTTTTAAGGATATTATGCTCAATACAGTATTCTATCGCCCGCGCCATTGCCTCTTCAAGATTCATTATTTTTTCGTATTCGCGAATTTTGGCGATAAACGTTTCGTAGCCATCAAGCGTGGGGCAGCGTTTGGCCATTTCGATGTTGCGGCCTTTGTTTATGTTGTACACACGAACGGTAAGCTCAAGGTCTATCCGGTTCTCGCCCTCGTGCTCAATAAACATGTCGGACAGTTTCAAAATGCGCATATCTTCCGGCATCTCCTCGACGCCGTTGTACAAAACTATAAACTCCGGGCGCGGGATCGGTATCCTTTTACGGCGATACTCATCGTGGTCTTTGCTGTGCCAGTTATAAATCGCGGCTATGAGGAACAGCATCCGGTACGGCATGTTTTCATTGATTGTCGATTGGTGCTCAATTAGAACCACGAGTTTGCCGTCTAACTCAAAAGACAGGTCGTTAACACGGCTTGTGGTGAGCAGATTATCAAGTTTTATGAGTTTTACCTCCGTATCAGCGCTGTAATTTGACTCCGTGATGCTGTTATACAGTTCTATGGGGAGTCCCGGCTGGCTGAACAATAGCCCAAATACCGAGTCCTTGTGCTCACGGTTCGCGGCCAAATTGATCGTTATGTCGGTGTTTAGCGTATCCATTTAGTAAAAATATACATACCGCGCGTTCAAAAACCAAAAAAATTATTTGCGCGGGGGGCGCGCGGCGCCCGCTCTGCTTGGCTACACGAATTCCTCAAGCGCGAGGGCGCCGGCGCCGAGCACCCCGGCGTCTTCCCCCATCTGCGCTATCACAATCTCGCAGCGTTCGTAGATTGCGGGCCAGCAGTATTTGGGGGTGTAGGTTTTTACGGTATCTATTATTACATCGCCAGCCATCATCACGCCGCCGCCTAAGATCACGCGGTCGGGGGAGAGAGTGTCTAATATTGTCCCTATGGCGCGGGAGAGCATGTCGCACATTCTGTGGTGGACTTTCATCGCGAGGGCGTCCCCTTTGGCGACGTAATCGTACACCATTTTGCTTGTTACCTCCGCGGGGGTTTCGTGCGCTATGGCGGCGAAGGGGGAGGTTTCGGTCTTGGCGAAGTCTACGGCCATTTTTACTATTCCGGTGGCGGAGGCGTAGGCTTCCACGCAGCCTTTGCGACCGCAGGTGCACTGGGCGCCGTCGGTTTCTACCACTATGTGGCCAATCTCGCCGGCCATGCCGTGGGTGCCCTTGTAAATTTTCCCGTCGGTGGCTATGCCGCCGCCAACGCCGGTACCGAGGGCGAAGCAGACGATGTTCTGCACTCCCCTGCCGGCGCCAAATTTCAACTCGGCGAGGGCGACGGAAGTGACGTCGTTTGCTCCGGACACGCGCAGGCCGAAACGCTCGGTGATGGGGGCGTAGACCTGCGTCCCCTTCCAGCCGGGGAGGTTTTCCGCACCGCCGAGTATCATGCCGTCGGCACCGACGAAGCCGGGGGTGCCAAAACCTACGCCGACGAAGGACGAAGCGTCCCTGCCGCTCTTGTTTATCAACTCGCCGATGAGGTCCATGATGTTCGACAGAACGTGCCGGCCCCCCTGATCAGCCCCTGTTGGGACGCGTGTTATGTGGGTGCAGACGCCGGTTTCGCCGATGATGGCGCCTTTTATAGTTGTGCCGCCAAGATCAATGCCTATCGCAGTTTTCATTTTCGTTTTCGCTTTCAATCTCTGTTTTTACTATTGGTTTTGATAATACAAAGGGCGGGGGTGGGCCCGCCCTTGTTACAAGCGTACGTGTACAAAACTTTTACCGTCTGCCGCGCACAAACCCTACCGACGTTGAGAGCGTAGACCTTTGAATCGGTTCGTCGCTGCCTACGATCTCCGTTTGAATCGTCGCCCTGAACAGGTATGTACCGCTGCCGACAAAGCGGCCCTTGGAGTTGCGGCCGTTCCAGGGCCAGTTGAATTCGGTCACACCCTGCATGTCAACCGCTTCGTCCCTTACGAGGTTGCCCATGTTATCGAATACACGGACGGACCCGGTAATGTTGAGCTGCGTGCCTCTCGTCGCGGGTGATCTCGCCACCACGGTCGCCGTGCCGCCGTCTCTGAAAGGATTGTTTTGGACAATGACGTTCCAGTTCAGCTTCCCGCGGTCAATCTTGAGCGGGACTCTGTGGTTGTCGGGATGGTCCTGAAGGTTGGACGGAATGACATTATCGCCAACCGGCGTGGTGGAATTCGTGTTGATATGGACAAAATAATTGCCTCTCGCGAAACTGTCGACAGGTATGGGGCTGGCATCGATAATGTACGTGACCCTCCTGAACATGCCGCCAGGGCCGCCGGCGGGGACGTCCACCGGATTCGACAGGGTAAGGATGTACTCGGCGCCTGGGTTTGCCGGCGTGGTTATCACGACCGGGTCCCTCACGCCGCGTGAGATATCCGACAATACTTCGCTGTATATCACCACAAGCGTATCGGAAGCGCCCTCGCCCGCGCCAAACCTGAGCAGCACGCTATCAGCGAGTACGGGCTTGGCCCTGTCGCTGAGTACCGAGTGCATGGCCGGCCAGGCTTGCAGCGGGTTGGCGCCTATGATAACGGGTATGCTGCCGGCGGTTATGATGCCGTTCCGCGATCTCGGGTGTGCCAATCCTAAGTTGACCCTTAGCTGCCTTGGGTCAGTCGTAGGCGCCAAAAGGTCGCCTATATTAGCCGGGGTAACAGTAGCCGTATCGACGCCCAAAGCCGAAGTGAAGACGAAGTAACCGTTCCCAAACCAATTTTCGAGTGAGCTGATAGGCTTGTTGAAGGTTACGTACGCATAGTCGAGAAATCCGGTCGTAACGTCGGACGTGAAGTAGGCGCTCTCTACCTCCGCCGGGACCTCTATCAGGCGGAGCTGCACCCAGCGGTTGTTGACCTGCACGCCGTTGGATGGATGGTTGTGCGCGGAACTTGCCGCCATGTCGCGAATGGTCGATGCCGGATTAATCCGTATCCAGCCATCAGACTCCATGCCGGAGCCGAAAGGCACGACCAGCCTGAACGCGCCGAGCGCGGTGCTCCAGGTCGAAGCCGTCGGGCTAACGGCGACGTCCGTTATCACCGCCGCTGCCGGCGGGTTAACGTTGGGGTTGGCAGCGCCCGATACGTACTGTATTGATGACGCGCTAAAAAACGCCATGCGGTCTTCCAAGTCCTCCGAGAGCCAAACAATGAGGGTATCATCGTGCGGAGCGGCGGTTCCGAGCGTAATGTTTTCAATTAATCCCGGGCTGTGCTTGCCGTCGATGTCGTCCGCGCTTGAGGAAATGATTGGCCCCATGCCGTCGAGAACGGGGAAACCGTTGTCTCCCATGAGATTATCGGGCGAAATCATCACAACAACGCCGCGGCCTTCCATTGCTACGGGTACGGAAGTATGGCCGGTAGGAAGCGCCGCCGCGAGACCGCGGAGGCTCACGCCTACGGTAAAGGTGTCCACTATATTGGTGGCGTCCAGCGGCACCCGGATCGGGGGACTGACGGGCGTCGGCCAGTTGAATACCAACTCGGTAGGCCGCGTAAGGCCGCCAAAGAGACCGCGCGGGTCCTGAGTGGGGTCGTAGCGGACAGCGATGGAATCCGGCCTGCCCTCCCCGTTACCGACACTATAAACAACCGCGTTAAGGATATAGGTCGAAGGCACAATAAAGTCTATGTCGCACCTGTTACCCGGAAGAAGAGCGTTGGAAATATGGCCGGGAGTGGCGGAGAGCAACGCGTCGACGTCCAAACAGATACTAAAGTTGCTGGTGACGCCCGGCCCCGTACGTATCCAAAACCGCGCCTCGCCAGCCGTCATGGGGAACACACCGTCGGCGCTCACTGCGCCGCCCGAAGTGGCGGCATACTCGACGTTCGTATTCGGGTGAACCTGAATAAAACCGCTATGGTTCATAACGTTACCGGCAGAAACCGCCTTAACGACCACCTCGCACCACTGATCCTTGGTGCACTCAAGCCTGACGGACGGATTCTGTACCACACCGTCGGCGTCTTCGGGGTACAATATGACGAGGGCGTCGAGGACAACGCCGACGCGCAGGGTGCCGGTGTTATGAATACCGGGAACGGTCACGTCAAGCGAAGCCGCCGTCATTTTTATTGAATCGCCGGTCACACCGTTGGTAACGTTAGCCATGAAAATTGCCTGACCAGTCGCCGGATCGGTTGTGGAGGTCGTAGGGTGAAGAGGGGCCACAGTTCCTACGTCGATCCTGTCAACGGCTATGCTCACGGGAACCGCGGTGTTAACCGCGTTGCCAAACCGGTCCCGAACCTCAACGCGAACCTCGAAGGGCGAACCCGGGTTCATGGCGATAGGCCGGCTACCGGCAAGCCGGTAAGCATCGGACGTGGGACGGCTAAAGGCTATTTGATTGGGAGGGCCGGGTTGGACCAAAACAAGCTGGCTGCCCCTGAGCGCGACAGGGTTCGTGCTGCGCTCATCAAATACGCCGCCGGCGGAAATTACGTCGGGGTTAGGGCCGGCCACGGTGAAAACAATGTTATTATAGGTCGCCATAAACGCCATAGAGGCCTGATCAAATATATCTGGATCGCCCGCAAGCATATTGTCGAGCGTCGCGTTCGGCTGCCCCTGCCACATATACCCATCCCGGTCAATGGAAGCAAGGCTATATCGGGTCGCGAGCGCCGGCGGCCTACCGCTCTGCACAGGGAAAGGTCGCCCGTCTTGCCTGTTAACCGCGGTGACCCGAACAGTCACCGGATCACCAGCGGTTACCGTTGGGACATTCTGACCTTCGATAATGGTAGTTCTGACGTTAGGGCCTGTCACTTCAATTCTGAGTACCCAGTCAAGCTGCCGGAAAGGCAAGAAGCCTATGTCGGTAGATATCCTCCCATCCGAACTTTCACTTTGAAACGCCAACTCGAAAAAACCGTACTCAGGGACCGCCCCACCCGGTACCGTAAAAGTCATAGTGGTGGCATTGAGACCGAAGATACGGGTCGGGAGCGGCACAATCGGGCGGACCGAAGTAGCCGGAACGATCAAAGATCCATTACCGGCCCCTGGCCTATCGGCGTTGTCCGGTATCGGAGCAATCCAGCGCAAGAACGACGAATTAAAATCCCTGTAGTTTGTCCCCGATATCTCATTGGTTATAGCTATTGGAACTGTCGCCGTTGTCACGTTTAAGTCGACGACGTCGATTGGCCTGACCCTTGCCCGCGCGGGCTGCTGCCGTGTGTTGTGTACGCTTTTCCCATTAAAGGGTATCGCTCCCAAGTCCGCAATAGTTCCGTCCTCATTAAGTATCCCCGCGCTCGGCCAGCCAGCGTTTCTTATGTAATTTTGAACCTCCGGCCTGCTCCAATCGGGTACCAAAAAGTTGGGGTCCGGCAATCCGGTCGCGGCGATAGTTGGAGTGATTGACAAAAACAAATTCGGAAACGACGCGTGGGGGATTTCGGAGCCGGTCGGGCTAATACCGGTCATTTCAAGCCAGCGGTTGCTCGAATCCGGAAATATCATGTTATCGCGTGCCCCCCTGATAGGCGCACCCGGCCGATGACTATTGACCGAATCCCCCGGGCTCCCTCCAGAACATGGGATTCGCCCTTGCGAACTCATCTGCAAATCCACAAGGCCAACGTGGTGAACCACTCCGCAAACCACATTCCCCCCCATACCCTGACTCGCCGCGTTAGGCCTATCCTGGTCGGCGGAAAACACGTTGTGCGCCATACGGAAAGGAAACCTCCCCTGCATATTATTCTGCGGCGTCGCACCGCTGTACGTATTAGGCCGCGCAAAAATATTGTTAAAAATCAAATGCTGAAAGCCTTGCTGCCAGCCACCCTTGAAATTTCCGCTATTTTCAAAGAACGTATTGTTGTAAATAGCGACCGGCGACAGATAGTTATCCTTGAACGAAATCCCGCCGGAATTTTTATCCTGGTCCCCACCTGGTTGTCCGGTCACGAGTGTCTGATTGTGGTGGAAATTTCTGTAGATCAGATTATACCGAATGGTTGACCCTAAATCCCACGACGACTCAAAGAAAATGCCGACGCTGTTCGTATGAATTCTGTTGTACTCAAAAAGATGGCTCCCAGTCCGCCCAAAATCCGACAGCGGCACCGTGTAGTCGTTGTCGGAAGGGTTCGGGTTTCCAAAAACGCCGCCCACGTTCCTGTCCTTTACGGCGATGCCAAAATACGCGTTCCGAAGCTCGCAATCCCTAATTTGCACATTGCCCGCAATTGTTACGGCTACTGCCGCGTTGCCGTGAAAAAGCGGCCAAGTTTGACCTTGACAACCCGGGGGGCCCCAAACACCATTGTGCCCGAACGGAAACACACCGCCCCCGTCAATTATCAGACCTTCAAGTGTTATATTTGATGCGCGTATAATCCGAATCGCCCCGTTGGTCGCGAAGTTGTTGGACTGCCCCACATCATCGCCCGGAAAATTTTGCGCCTGTATACAGGACGTCGGCGAGGTATTATACGTATCCCTAAACTGGACAATGGGCCTTGCCCCCGCCCCCGCCCTTATAGTAATCCCGTTCTTCCCGCTTCTCGGAGAGGGCTGCGACAGCCCGGGCGCGAGCGACAGCCCGCTTGGGGTGGTACTGCCGTCGATAGTCACCTGTTCCGAATAGGTTCTACTGTCTATAATCTCAATTATTTGCCCCGTCGTCGCCGCGTTCACAGCTTCCTGGATGGTGTTGTACTGTGCCCTGTCCAGGGTCAAAGCTCCCACGAATATATCCGCCTCTCTCCTCTGGGCGAACGCCATACCCGCCAACACCAGCAACAACGCGACAGACCTCAAATGTTTGGACGACATGTTTCAAGCTCCCTTCTGTTATATCTATTGATTTAGCATCCCGCCCCCCATGCAGGGCGGGATATTTTCCCATATTATTTATGAATATAACATAAACATCGGCGCAATGCAAATTTTTTTTTATTTTTTCGCTGGCTGCCCGGTTACACCTTCTGCCGCGCCCGTTAAATTTTTACAGTTGCCGTATCCGGCCTGTTGCCAGCCCTGTTACTTTTGCTATTGTTTTGACGTCAATCCCTTCGGTTTTCATGGCTTTGGCCGCTTGCAGGAGGCCCTTCGCCTGGCCTTTCTTGAGGCCCTTTGCCTGGCCTTCCTTGAGGCCCTTCGCCTGGCCTTCCTTGAGGCCCTTCGCCTGACCTTCCTTGAGGCCCTTTGCCATACCCCTCGCTTCGCCCTCCGCAAGGGCGTCCGAGCGTGTTGTACGGAAGGAGCTGTCGAGGGACTGCCTGTTTATTAAAAATTTCTCATAGGCGGCCCGCTCCTGTTTCGTCATCTTCAAGACGTCTAACTTAATGCCGGCCTTTTTTGTGCCGCGAGCGCGGAAATTGCTCTTTATAGAGGAGTGTTTGAGAATGTGCATCCACTCGTCAAAAAGGCTCTTTATTTGCTCATCAAACTTGTTGGGAAGTATCAAATAATACTCGGGGTGGATGTACTCGCCCGGGGTTGGCGGCTTTAGCGCGTCATACTGCGCGAAAGGGATACGCTCGTCGTAGTGCACACCCTTGAAATCCTGCATATCGGCGTGAAAAAGGTACTCACGCTCGGTATTCAAATCAAAATACGCTATGTTTATTGAATACACCTTCTTGATATTGTAGTCGTCGCCAGCAGAGATTTGTTCCACTATCGCCTTGCTCGCGCCGTACAGCGCACGCCCGAAAAAGTCAGCCTGGCCAAGAAACTGAAGCTCAAATATCACTATCTCGCCGCTGCCCATTTTGGCTTTGAGGTCAACTCTGTTAGTCTTGCCGTCCTTGTCATCCCTGTTGCTTTCGCTCTCAAGAATACCAAGTATGGAGACATCCCTTTCGAGGAGTTCGCTTAGGAACCCCTCGAGGATGTCAAAGTTGGCCCTGTCGCGCAACACGTTCTTTATCGCGTAGTCAAATGAGACTATCGTGCGTTCTTCGACGGGTTTTGTTTGGCGTTTTTGTGTCATAGTCTATATCCTGTACAATTATTTTTACCTCGTCACGCCTATTTTTCTCTGCACGTGGAACGGCGCCCTGTCGCCTCTCGCTTCCCGCCCTGTTACCCGCACTAAGTACGTCCCGGGGCCTACGAACCGGCCTCTGTCGTTTCTCCCGTCCCAAACGTAGGCGTATGACCTCGCCGACCCGCCAGATTCGTAGAGCGCAGCGGTCCGGACGACGTTGCCCACAGCATCGTATATTACTACTCTCGCGTATGGCCGCCCGCCGGCCAGGCCGGGCCGTCCGCCGGGCGCGGGTTCAAGCGGGGTTGGGGCGTCTACGGCTATCAGCACCCCTATGCCGTTACCGCCGCCGCTGTTTATAATGGCGTTGCGGTAAAACGTCTCTATTCTGTCTCCGCCGGGCCTATCCCTAACGTGCGTCCGGCCGGGTATAAACGGGTTTGGGCCTATCGCTATCGCGCCGGCGCTCCTGCTGCCTACGGCCACTGTGTCGGAGATTGTCCTGCACACGCCTTGCCCCAGCGCCCCGCCGCAGAGGACGTACGACACTATCAGATCGCCTTGCGTACCCTCGCCCACGAACTCCTTGCGCACGAGCGTATGACTGCCGCTTATGGGGGCGAGGGAGGCCACGGTGCGGTCTTCGGACGACCATGCCGCGGCGGCTTGCGCCGACCAGTCCTGGGCGTTGGCCGCGGACTTGGGCTCGGCGTATCCGGCAAAGTTGCCGTACCTGTCCCGCAGGACGGCGTAAACCCTTACCGTATCCTCACTAGGGCCGAAGAATATGTCGTCGCTCAGAGGCTGGTCGGTGGCGGGCCGGGGGGTTGCCCCTCTCTGTATGTGTATGGCTACCGGCGGCAGCGCCAGGTTGTTCATGGTGATCGTCCGAATCACAGGCGGGTCGTTGGTCGCCGGATCGTTGTACGTGACCGTGATGTTGATCGTCCCGGCTATGGAGTCGGCCACCACAACCTCACACCCGCTGCCCGCCGGCCTCCCGTTTACCATCCACGAGACATGCGCGCAGTTGTAGTCCACGTGGGGTATCAGTATGTTGCCGTCCTTGTCGTAGACGACGCCCCACAGCGGCAGTTCCTGGTCGGCGTCCTTTACGAGCGGCGTCGACGGGTCGACTATGCCGGTGCCGGTATTGCTCGGATTGCGGCTGATATCCATGTTCGCGGGCGGGGCGATGATGTTGGTTTGGATGCGTATGTACGAGCCAGCCGAGTGTCTCTCGGCGTAGAACACGCGCAGAATGTGCGTAGCGCCCTCCCTGAGGCCGAGCTGCCTGACGGTGAACGAGCCGGATTGCTCCGCTTTTATGCCCCCGAGGTCGAGCGCGAGATTCCGGTCGACGAACACCCACAAATCGTCGTCGCCCGTAAACTCAAACACCATGTCGTTTCTCACCACAAACTCGTACTCCATCTCCATCGTAAACGCGTAATTGCGGCGTCTGTTGCCGTCGGGCGGCCCCACCGCGTACTGGTTGTCGCGCTCCACGTTCCACGGATTCCCCGCAATTCCGTGACCGAGGTTATCAAGCGGGAAGAAGCTGGGGTTGTGATATTGATACATCCCCGGGCGTCCCGGCACCTGCGTAAAGGGCAGCGTTTGACCCCTTACCACGATGTTTTTGAACGATGTGTCATGGCCGGGGTTTATATCGTTCAAGTACGTAACCGGGTTGTGGTATTCATTCCGCCAGTGTTCGCCGGTATTCGGCGTAGTCGGGTAGCCCGCCATAATCGGCCGCGTGGGCGGGTTGTAGTTCGGTGCGAGGAACTGGCCCCGCCCGTACCTTCCGCCGGTATAGGTATTCCAGTCCCTGAACCAGTGG
>JAITFQ010000005.1 GCA_031281225.1 Chitinispirillales bacterium | reverse complement strand
GACTGGTTTTACGAGGAATCGGAAGGGATGATGATGACGCTCCCCTACCAGGTCCGCCTGACAAACGCGCTTTTGGGAGCGTCGTACCCGCTTCTTGACGGGCTTTACGGGCAGCTTTTCGTGAGCGCCGACCGCTACGACGTCGCGCTTGATATGAAAGAAGCGTATGACCTCAGCGTGTTCAAGTACAATTTGAGCAAGGGGTACAGGGCTGGCGCGATGACATGGTTTTCCGCGCGGGAGAGAAACTCGCGCTCAAACATTTCGCCGACCGGCATCGCCGGGAAACTGCAATACAGCCTGTGGCAGCAGCACTCATTACAGGAGGAAAACAGTTTTTCGTTCGAGTCGTCGATAATGAAAGAGCAGTACGACGATTACCGCTTCCATCAGGTCGACGGCCGCCTGCTGCTCGGCATGAGCTCGCCGTTTTATAACAGGCACGACTTTCACTTCTCTTTCGGCGGCTCGTACCTCAAACCGATCGGCAGCAACACCGACATCCCCTCTTTCTACCTGCCGGCTGCGAGAGTCCCGGGATATTCGTTCTTTTATAAGGATGAAAAAATAAAGTATAACGAAGACGGCGAACCGACAACGATGATACACGACACGCTCCTCTTCACCGGAAGAGCCGTGCTGACCGGCGAACTTTCCTACAGATTCCCGCTATGGCCCGGATCGATCAACCGAAAGCTGAGTTTTGTCTACTTTGACATGCTCTACGGCGTGTTGAATTTGAGCGGCGGCGCGGGCTTTGGCAACCCGACGGACGCGTGGAATTTCAACAGGTCGGACTGGCTCCTCTCCTACGGCGCGGAGGTGCGGCTCGAAACGATCTCGTTTAACAATTACCCGCTGGCGCTGCAATTCAGATGGGACTACGGGGCCGACAGGGCGGCGCCGGAAACATTTGTCGACAATCGGGAAGTGATACTGGGCGGCCACCGGTTCGCGTTTTCCATCGGATTCAGCTTTGACGACTGGGGCCTTATCCCGGTAGTCGACTATCTTAGCCCCGCGCGGTTAAGGGCGGCGCCGGCTTTCCGCCCAAACAGATAAATTACCGGGCATGATAACGTGGTTTCAAAATCAGGTAAATTGTATTTTTTTTAATTTTCGGTACAGGGTTGAGAGCGAAATTTCCAAAGCCAGGCTTGTTTTGTTCTTGTCGCCGCCGAGATGTTCGAGCGCACACTGGATGTATCTTTTCTCCGCGGCAGCCAGACTCAAAATTGCCTCCGGTTCCGTTAAAGATTCTGCCTCCTTGACGGGCTCGGAGGGCAGTGGGCAAAGCGGGCGGTTAAGGTTGGGGAAGTGTTCTATCGTCAGGGCTTCTCTGCGTGCGAGCAGGAGCGCTCTTTCGAGCGTATTGCGAAGTTCACGGATGTTGCCCGGCCACGGGTAACGTGTCAGCGCGTTTATCAAGTCATTAGAGAGGGGAAAGCGGCTGTAGCCCTTAGCTGAAAGAAAATAATTAAGCAGCCCGACGATATCCGATTTGCGTTCCCTTAGCGGCGGGAGGGTTATGGAGAGCATGTTGACGCGGTAAAAAAGGTCGGGGCGGAAAGCGCCCAAACTTACGGCTTCCGACAAGTCGCGGTTCGTGGCGCAGATCAGCCTGAAATCGCTCAATCGCTGCCTGTTTTCCCCAATGCGCCTGTAGGCCCTCTCTTCTATCGCCTTGAGCAGCAAACCCTGCGTTTCGATCTCCGTATCCCCTATCTCGTCCATAAACAGCGTACCGCCGTTCGCTTCCTCTAAATATCCGGGGCGGTCGCCAATGGCGCCCGTGAAGGAACCTTTGACATGCCCAAACAATTCGCTTTTGAGCAGTTCCCCTTTCAGACCCGAGCAATTAACATCCACAAACGCCCTCTCCCTGCGGGAGCCGCGGTCGTGAATCCAGCGGGCAAGCGTCCCCTTGCCTGTCCCTGTTTCCCCAAGGAGCAGCACCTCACAGTTAGCGGCAACGGCGATATTGATCTCGCCTTTCACCTTTTCAATAAGCGGATTCTGTCCGAAATACGGTTCGTGTTCCGGCCTGTAAGCTATATCCATTTTGCCACCCCCTTGTTTTGCATACGCAAGCAGTCTTTGGTTTGGGCGGCAATGGCGTTGTATCCCGGCGCCGCCGGATGAATGAAGAATTATGCCGTCCTGTTTTTTATTATTTTATTTTCGCCCGCTCTCTCGCGCGCATATTATATTGATAGGACTTTTACTACAAATGCTGACGTTGCCAATACCAACGGCTGAACATGGTAGATTTTAGCACCTTTACTAATTATACCATTTTTGCCACAAAAAATCAAGATGTTTTTCTCAATTTTGAGAAAAATACTGTAAGTCATTAGTTTTTATAGAGATTTTTCTAAAGAAAAGGCGGATTTTATGGATTACTCTAAAATTTTTACGAAATTACGGGCAGAAATGAGGTGGTCGCAGGAAGAATTAGGCGAAAAATTGGGTATATCCCAAAGAACAGTGTCCACTATCGAACTCGGAACCCGCAACGCGTCGAGAACTGTTAAGTACAGGCTTGACGGGGTTATGAAGCAGCACGGGATGGAATTGGTAAAAACCGCCGGAAACGCGGCCGTACCGCATGAACAGCATTCCATGCCGGAAGAATCGGGTCCAACCCAGCCCACCGGCTACGTGAGCGCGGGGGAATTGATGGCTGTGCTGGAGCGGATGTTCGACAAGGCGGTTTCGGTCATACGCGAGGAAGCGGCGGCCAGCCGCGCCGATAATAGAGAAAACATAAAAACCATACAGAACGGCGCGGAACGCATGGTAGACAAGGCAAACACGCTCTCTCTCGAAGCTATGACCCTGTTTGCGAAGCAGCCAGCGGCAGAACAGCCGACATTCGTAAAAACGCTCGACATCGAAGAATATAAAGAGGACAGCGGGGCGTTGCCAAATGGCAGCACGCTTGACGACTCAGAAAAAATCGAACTCGCGTGGAGCCTCGTTGAAAAATGAGGCGTCTGCCGGCGCCTTGGGGAAAAGTTTTACCGCGCGGGCAAGCGACACCGCCGACATCTGCCCCGGTACAACCGGTTTGCGCAGATACCCGTACGTAAACAGCGACCCGAAAAGCGGCGCGGCCACCCTGCTTATCCTGCCGATATCCCCCATCGCCATGGTAACAAGCGGCGTTTCACAGTCTTCGGTAAATCTCAACAGGCGGGTGACATCGCCGGCCTCCCTCGCCATCGTGGCGATTTTTACAATCTCCGCGCCCTGATCCACCGAGCGTTTTACGATGTCATTCAGCCCGCTTATGTCCGGCGTGGCGTTAAAATCGTGCTCCGACACCATAATCACCGCGGCGGCGCCGATCCCGTCAACAACCTCGCGCCACCCGGGTACGCCGAGTTCAACGTCAACGCAATCGACATGCCCCGCCAAAGATACAAGCCACCTAATCCTGTCGGCCCGGTTAAAATCCGTCTCCCGCATCGTCCCGATAAGCGGCGCCGGTACCGCTCCCCTAATCTTTTTGATATAATCAATAACCTTGTCAACCGGCCTGTTAAACAGGTCTGCCCGCACCTCAAACATGTCGACACCGCGGTCAACAAAACTTTTGAGGCGCGTCTCCGTCACCGGGCCGTCGATGATGCCGGCCACCCTTGGGATTTTTCCCAGCTCTAAATTACCGATATTGATATTTTTCATAATGATAAAATAATTCTCGCCCGGTCGTCGAGGAAAGATGTTAGCGGATCTATTTCATAACCGGCAATCCGCCCGTACATCCCGCACTCCTCCCAAACCTCCCGGCTCTCCATGCACAGATAGAGCGGGGCGCCGGGTTGATGCTTTTTGAACTGGCTGTCAATCGCCCTATAAAAATCAACGCGCAGCGGACGCGGATAGCGCAGCTTCCCGTCCGCCCCCAAAATCATCTCCCCGGCAAACAGCGGCAAATCCATCCCCAACCGCCGCAACTCCCCTTTTAATGACGGCATACACCTGAACCCGCCCATGCTGCACCACGCGATTTTTCGCACATCGCCGATATGGTCGTATATCATCGATACCGCTTGACAATACTCCTCTTCCCACCCGTTATACCATACGACAGGATCAAAATGAAACGCCACGTTAAACCCCATGTCCGCACAACGGCGCGCCGCTTTAAGGCGCTCGATGATAGGCGCGGTACCCTTTTCAAGCCGGCTAACTACCGTTTCGGTATTAACAGAAAATCCTATGACGGCTTTTTTTGGGGTTTTTATTTGATTGAGCGTGGATATGTCGGTGCTTTTAGTTTTGAACTCTACCAATACGTTGTCATATCTGTCAAAAATGGCGGCGACTTTTTTTGACAGGCCGAGTTTTGTTTCCTGGAATAGCGAGTCGCTAAATTCGCCGGTACCTATGCGTACGACGTGGCGGCGTGACGAATGGCTGGCTGCCGCACCTGCGGTTTCATACTCCCCCATTTTGCGATGAACCTCGTTTTCCAAATCGTCGAAATTCTCAAAAAACGTCTGATGCTGATGGTCAAAATACACCTGTAATACGCAATAGCAACAGTACATCCCGCAGCCTGTCATCGGGGTGAGTATCTGGTACCCGCAGCAAAGGTAATCGTCGGAAGTCCCCGGGCACGGCTTCCAGAAATCGCCTTTGTGGGCAGCGGTTTTAATCTCCCGGCGTTGCGGGTTTATGGCTTTCGCGTTCATGCGTTCTCCGTTTTCATATACCCCCTTTTTGACCAAACACCTCTTTTTTATAAAACGCGGCCCAGTTGTTCACGATGTTAGTGTATCCCCCGCTTCTGACAACAAATTCCGTCCCAAAACATTCCTTATCAGATACCCCTCCCTGACCCCCGATTCGCTGATCGTGATTGTTTCGCATCCATATATTTCGATTATCGCGCTGAGTATGATTAGGCCCGGCGTTATGGTGTGGACGCGTTCGGGGGTAAGGTAGAGGATTTTGTCGAGCATCAGGCGGGTGTTGGCGTCAATCAAATTCAGGATTTTTCCGGTATTTTTCGCGCTGACGGTATAGTTAGTGTGCGGGGCGCCGAAAATTGCGTTGTTCAGCTTGCGTAGCGCCCGCATTGTACCGCCTATGCCGCACATTTCAGTACGTGGCTGCCAAACGCTCTCCGGTTCACGCGCTATCATCTTCGCGCTCTGCGCTACTATTTCCGCCCTAATCCTTTCGAATGTTTCAACGTATATCTTTTCACGCTGCGGTTTTGTGGGGAGAACTTTGGTGACATATTTTGAATACATCCCCATTGACCCAACGGCTACCGACATGGCGCTCTCAACCTTTCCCCCCCTGCACGTCACAATCTCCGTACTGCCCCCACCGATATCGGCCAAAATCCCGTCGCTTATCTGCGCGTCGTTCGCCGCACCCGTGTAACCGCACAGTGCCTCTTCCTCACCCGATATGACCGTAACGTCAAACCCCGTCTCACGGCTGATAATCTCAATCACCTCATCCGCGTTGGTGATATTGCGCAGCCCCGCCGCCGCGAACGCGTATGTTTCGGTGATACCCGACCCCTCAACCTTGGAGCGAAAATATTTTAGCGCGGCGCAAGCCTCGGAGATGCCCTTGGCGGAAAGCCCCCCTGCCTTATCTACATACGCCGCCAACCCCACCGTACTTTTGAGCCTGTAAGCCTGCCGGATACCGACACCGCTAACCTCATAAGCGGAAAGGCGGAGGGTGTTTGAACCTATGTCTATAATTGCTATCATAATCTCTTTCCAAGCCAAAGAACGAAGCCAGTAGTATTTGTTTTTTATGGCGCTTACATTAATGTTGTGAAAAACATTATTTTTTATTGCCCGCCAGCTTATTCAACAAACCGCCCACAATTTCTCCGCCGACTTCGGTTTGCTGCAGGGATTCCACTAGACCGTTAATAGCCTGGCCCCCCTTGGACGAGAGCAAGTCGGTAATCTTGCCAATCCCGCTGTTCACATCTCCACTGTTGGCGATAATTTTCAAGTCCGCGGTTTTCAACGCGTCGCCGTAAGATATCGCCTGCTGGACACCAATCTCAATAGACGCTTCAACTTCCTTAATTTTAATCAGGTAGCTCTGATAGCCCACGTTTTCGCCGACCTTTTCGGCGAGGGTGGTTTGAGCCGTAACGGATGCCAACTGCTGCATCTTCTCAGCTTCGGCTTTCGCCAAACCCTGCGCCTTAATCACCTCAGCTTCGTTTTGACCCACCGCCTTGATACCCTCGGCGCGGTTTTTCTCGGCTTCGAGATTCGCCCTGGCAATGTTTTCGATCTTATACTTTTCGGCGTCGGCGGAGATCTGCATGTTTTTCTGCTCGGCTTCGGCTTTGATGCGGATCTGCTCCCGCTCCTGTTCGGACTGTACGATAGCCTTCTCCTTCGCGATTTCGGCAGCTTTAACCTCATTAACCTTCTGGACTTCCATCTCCTTTTCAGCCGTAATTTTGGCTTGCTCCTTAATGGACTGGTCAGCCTTTTCCTTTGCGATACCAATCTCCTGATCTGCGTGGGCATCCGCTACGCCTTTTGCTTTCTTGGCGTTAGCGACGGCAACCTCAATCCGCTGATCCGAGTCGGCGTTCGCCTCCCCAACGATGCGGAGGGATTCGGCTTTTTGGCACTCAATAGACTGATTGGCAACAATTTCCGCGTTTTGCGCCGCCTTGATGTTCTCGGCGACCTCGATGCGGGATTCTTTCTCAATAGCGGATTTTTTCTTCGCCATAATATTTTCAATAACGTTGGAACTCTTGTCGTCCCGCACATCCATTAACTCAATATTGCGGATAGCCTGAATGCCCCACTCTTTCAAGTTCCCCTCTACCGATTTGGTAAACTGCTCGCCATAGGTGGAGCGCTCCTCCATAATTTCTTCTAACTTGGACTTTGCGAGAACGGAGCGAACCGCGCCCTGGACGATACCCGAGAGCTGATTTTTCAGTTCATCAAAACTTTCGACACGTGACGCCGCGAGGTTTGTATCGGCGATACGGAAGAACGCCTTGATATCCACGACAAACGGTAACCTGTCTTTATCATAAGCCGAGTAGCTATCAAGCAGAATGTCGAAGTTGGTAACGGGCAGTTCGCGCACCGTAACACCAAGAACGGGCAACCATGACGGGAATTTATAGTATGCGTTTTTCCCGCAGTTTACGCCATAGGAGACGGTGGATGATTTTCGCTGAACGATGTGCACCACCTCGGTACTGACAACGCGGCGGAGCGTCATAACCCAAATAATTATTATTGCACCTACGACAAATAGCCCTACTCCAGCGGACACCAGCAACGTAATCATCGCACAACTCCTAAATAAAGGTTAAAATGGGAGGCGAAACGCCCTTATATTTTCTTTGTTTCTATATTTTTTATTCGCGTGTATACGATTGCACCATCTCCATCCACAACGCCTTCGCCGCCCTAACCGGTGCCGGCGCAGACTCCCTCTCCCTGTATCTGCTCCAAACCAAATCAACCCTGTGCGCCTCCCCCAGCACCGCCGAAGACGCCAAAAACGAAGCCAGCAGCATGTGATTGCTGTAAACATCCGTAATTCTGTCATCCGGCAGCAGTTCAAGCGACAGCCTTCGTATTTCCGGCATGTCATAATTGCAAAGCGCTCTGAAATAATCCATCCATCTCGTCTCATTCTCCGAAAATCCCCTGTTAGAAACTTTTTCTTCAATGACGTCCCACATCTCCCTCATCTCGTCCGCCGACAGGAACGGCATTGTTTTTTGCAGAATTTGTATAATCGCGCTTTGTATCTGCGTAAACACCGTTCTTTTCGGCCGCAGCTCCGCGTAATCGAGGACAAAAACCGGCGCGGAGACGAGTTCTCTGTGCAGCCCCGGATTGCTCGCGCTTGCGATAATTTCCTGCGCCAGCGCTCTCGCGTTTTGAATCTCGCGCAGGTTGTATATGTCGGGGATTATCCCCATCGGCGTCAGCCTGATGAAGCCGGTGTCGGCAAAGACCATTTTTTGCACGGGGATGACGAACCACATTATATCGACAAGTTCTTCCACGGAGCTGCCCATGAAGCGGTGCTTGGCGGCGTATAGGTCGACGTATGAGTGGAAGTCGCTGTTCGGCGGCGTCGGGTATGTGTTTATGAGCGGCTCGAAAAACTCACGGCTTCCGTAGCGGAGCAGGCTGAAATCGCTTATTCCCAAAAATCCCATAGCGTTGAGGGTTTCGCCCATCGCGGAGAAGACGAATACGTCTCTTTTTATGCTGATGTCGGTATCGGCGTCTTTCGCGGCGATAATCAGGAGGTCGGAGCCGACCAGGTACATTTCATATTGGGGGAATGACTCGCCCAGCGCTTTGAGTATTGACACCAATATTGTGATGTCGGCTTCGTACTTGTGGAACCACTGCATCAGTATCCCGCCCTCATTTAGGTGTCCGCGTATCATCCTGAAAAATTCGACGGAGAAGAGGCTCGACACCCCGCTTACCCAAGGGTTTGACGGTTCGGAAACGATGATGTCGTAAGTGCGGCTTTGCGCGGAAAAAAATGTTTTTGCGTCTTCTATGTGGATATGGGAGCGCGGGTCGTTGAACGTGTTGGCGACTTTGGGGCCGATCCGCTCCGCGAGCGTTACCATTGCCCGCTCTATCTCCACCACGTCTAATTTTTCTATCATCGGGTCGTAGAGCATGAAGTGCGACGTCATCCCCGCGCCCATCCCGATAACCGCCGCATCGCGGGCGTTTTCGTGTATGGTCAGGGGTAGCACACCGAGCAGCGCCATAGTGTATTCGTCGCTGCTGAATTCGTCCCCCATCCCGACGCTCGCGTCAGGTTTGCCGTTTGTGGAGAGGACGAGATTGTCGTTCGACCTGAATAGCGTGATTGACGCTGTCCGCCCGTCTATGTGCGCGACAACCCGCTGTTTTGCCGCGGATATCGAGCCGTAGCGGAAGACGCCCGAGGAGGCGAGCAACGGATCGACCGTTGAAAACGCGAACGCGAGGAACAGGAATGCGACGGAGGCCGGCCACGCGATCGCCCATGTTGCGTTGCTGCGCGCTTCCGGAAAACGGCGCAGCACGTACAGCCCCAGCGCCATGTCAACCGACGCGCCGATGATAATCAGATATTTCAGGCCGACGAGTTCCATAAGCAGCCAGACCGCGACCGCCACCCCGATAATCCCGCCAAAAGTATTGACGGCGTAGACTTTCCCTATGGCCGCCTCGCCGTAGCCCTTTTTGTAGAGCATGTGGATAATGAGCGGGATCACCATGCCCGCGCATATTGTCGTGGGGAGCATCATTATCATGCAGATAAGGTGGCTGATGATATTGTAAAATACGTACCCAGAGGCAGTTCTGTCCAACCCGTCTATTGTAAAGACCATGAACCTGAACATGTTACCGTAAGTAAACAGTGTAATAATGGCCGTCGCGCCCATTATTATCTGTACGATTCCAAGGAACCGCGGCGCGTTTTTGATGTTGTCGAGCCTGTTGCGGACAAAGAAGCTGCCGAGCGCGAGCCCGAGGATAAACGCGCTGAGCATCAGTTCGAACGAGTGGGTAGAGCTGCCGAGCACGAGGCTGAGCATCCGTATCCACGCTATTTCATATATGAATGACGCCGCGGCGGTGATGCCGGAGATGATTAGTAGCGGGTAGTAGTATTCGCGTTTACGGAGGAAAGTGATCGTGCCGTCGTCGCTATAACTATTGTCATTGTTATTGATGTTGTTTATTGTGTTGGCGTTATCATCGCCCGTATTAACAGAATCAACCGCCGCCGCCTTCAATGATTTATCTTTCAAGCACAGTACCAGTATAGACACACCGACAAACAGGTCGATCAACCCACCCGAAATAATCGCCCCCCGCAGCCCCCAGTGCTTCACTAAATAAAACCCGCTAACCAGCACCCCGATTGAGGCGCCAAAGGTATTGACGAAGTATATAAACGAGGTCTTATACCCGCTAAGCCCCGGGAACCTCCTCAAAATCCCGCCCGCCATAAGCGGAAAGGTCGCTCCCAAAAGCATGGACTGCGGCAAAATCATAAGCGCCGCCGTGACCCACTTGTAGGCCGCGACCGGCGCCGGTTTGCCCAAAAACGGGATTACCGTGGAAAACGAAATTTCGAGATACGCTATGAACACATTGTGGAACACCAGCGCCAAAACCCCTAGGATAATCTCCACCACCGCGTACCCCAAAAGCAAGTTGCGCAACTTGGAGGTCCAAGCCGCCACAACCCACGCCCCCAGCGCCATCCCCCCCATGTATATGATGAGCACAAGCGTCTGCGCGTACGCCGCGTGCCCCAAAAACTGTTTGAGGTACTGCGACCAAATGGATTCATATATCAACCCGGATATGCCCGAGATGAAAAACAGGGTAAAATATACATACGATATTGGTGATATAGCCGCTCTATTGGAATTCTTTCTCATAATCTCTAAATATAATTCATGTACACGCGCCAATACGGCAATATGTAAAAATAGATATCGAAAAAGTTTAAAAAAAACTTGACCCCCGCCATCCCATGAATTATTTTATAGGTCTATGAGGATTGAGCCCATACAATAAAAAAGTTTGGAAGGCAGGTGATTTCCATGAATGGCATAGTTGTACGCGAAGACGAGGCCTTTGAAAAAGCGCTTCGCCGCTTCAGCAAGACTTGCGAGCGGGCAGGTATTCTTTCGGATTTGAAGAAATACCGTCATTACGAGAAGCCCTCTGAAGAGAAGAAGCGTCGTTTAAACTCTTCCAAGCGCAAGCGCATCCGCGAGGAGAAGCGCATGACATGGAGAAGCAGGTAGTTGTTGATTATTAGTTAGCGGTCGGCTTTCCGTTCTACCGGCGGCAATAAAATCAGGGGGTGTACTGGTTTTCGACGGGGGATGAGAGGCACTGGACAGCATGCCGAGGACTATCGGTTGGCCTCGTTAATCATCCGATAAAACAAACAAATGCCGAAGAAAACGTTTCTTTCGCAATGGCTGCCTAATTAAAGGCGGCAACTCAATCGCGAAGCGCGTCCGTACGCGGTTGAGCAGCTAGGGCGCTGGCTCGCGGGATGAACCATCCCGCGGGTGAGACTAGGGTTCTAGCCCCTTCCGAAGCCTGCCTGTCGGCGCCGGCGGGGGTGAGATTAAAAGAGAGGCTAAGCATGTAGCGGTTCGTGTTAATTGTCTTTCGGACAGGGGTTCAACTCCCCTCACCTCCATGTTATACAGCCCTTTTCACGCTAAAAGGGCTTTTTTATTGGGGTAAAAGGGCGTTTATGGCTGATCACAATAATATTACTTATTACGAAGACAATGACTATGACGACAATGACGACGGCGGCTTTGATTTTCTGACGCCGCAGGAATCCGACGAGCCGTACACCATCACCGAAATCAACGCCGGCATTGCCCAAATTCTTGGCGAGCGGAACACGCTTGTTTGGGTTGAGGGGGAGATTAGCGGGTGGAAATCGTACCCTAGCGGGCATTGCTATTTCAAACTCATGGACGAAAACAGCCAAATCCCCGGTGTCATGTGGAAATCGGCGGCGGTCAAACTGGATTTTGAACCAAACGACAGCATGGCTGTTTTTGCCGTAGCGTCGATTAGTGTATACGAAAAAAACGGCTACTACCAACTGAACGTACACCGCATGATGCCCGCCGGCAAGGGTGCATTGCACCTTGCTTTTGAAAAACTCAAAGAAAAGCTACGCAAAGAAGGGCTGTTTGACGATTCACACAAAAAAACCCTCCCCCGCTCCGTTTCCACCCTCGGTGTGGTGACAAGCAAGAGCGGCGCGGCGCTGTGGGACATCGTCAGCGTGGTGGCCAAGCGGGCGCCGCAGACAGATATTGTAATCATCGACACCGCGGTTCAAGGCGATAAGGCGGCCGGCCAGATTGCCAAATCGATCAAAGCGATGAACGATTACGGGCAGGTTGACCTGATGATAGTCGGCCGCGGCGGCGGGTCTGCCGAGGATTTGTGGGCGTTCAACGAAGAAGCCGTCGCGAGAGCCATCCACGAATCGCGAATCCCCATAATATCGGCTGTCGGCCACGAGATTGACTTTACAATAGCCGATTTCGCCGCCGACGTAAGAGCGCCGACCCCGTCGGCCGCCGCCGAGATAGCCGTCCCCGACACAAAGGAGAGCAGCCGGCACTTCCAACTTTGCGGCGAACGCTTCATCAGGGCTTTTGCTGAATATTTTGGCGATATTAACGATAGGATCGGCAGAATCAAATCATCAAGGGCGATGTCGCTCCCCTTCCGAATCCTGCAAAACGCCGAACAAAGTTTCGACGAGGCCGGCGAGCGTTTCGGCCGCGCCATGAGATTGTCGATGCGGTCAATGGACGAAAAGGTAAAAACAACAGCAAAACGCCTGAACGCCCTAAGCCCCCTCGCGGTACTGGCGCGCGGTTACAGCGTGGTGCAAGACAGCAAAGGGGCGGTAATCAAAAGCGTAAACTCCATCGAACTCGGCGACATCGTAAAAATCAGGCTGGCCGACGGCTCCGCCGACGCGCTTGTCACGTCGTTTTGACGATTTTTGACGCGTCGGGTAACACCCCGCCGATAGCAATAATCAAAAAAATTTTGCAATACTGTGACACCGACAAGTATATTCATTATTCATGGATAATAATGCGGGTAGACGTTAAAATCGGAGACTAAAAATTTTGAAATACCAGGGCCTTGAACTCGATCCGTTCCAGATACAAGCCGTCGAAGCGGTCGACAGGGGCGAGTCCGTTATAGTCGCGGCGCCGACGGGCTGCGGGAAAACGGTTATCGCCGAATACGCTGTGGAAGAGTCCGTCAGGCAGGGCAAGCGGGCGGTCTATACCGCGCCCATCAAGGCGCTGTCCAACCAAAAATTCCGCGACTTCCGAAAACGGTTCGGGGACGAAGCCGTCGGTATCCAGACCGGCGACGTCACCATCAACCCCGACGCGCAGCTGCTGATTATGACTACGGAAATTTTTCGCAACCTCATACTCGAAAATTCCAACCGCCTGTCCGACATATATTATGTAATATTCGACGAAATACACTACCTTGACGACCCCGAGCGCGGGACGGTATGGGAAGAGAGCATCATCCTCGCGCCGCCGGAGATACGCTTCCTGTGCCTCAGCGCGACGGTGCCCAATATCAGCGAACTCGCGAACTGGATGGGCGCGGTCAGGGAAACGACGTTTACGGTCATTGAGGAAACGCACCGCCCCGTCCCGCTAAAACACTTTTTCTACCATCCGAAATTCGGATTCATGAACATCAAGAGCATAAGCCGTAAATACAAAAATAATCCCGAAATACGCAAACGCTTCCAAAAGAGAAAACCGTCGTCCCGGAGAATCGTACAGTTAGCCATTAGGGAGGGGCACCTGCCCATCCTCTATTTCTGCTTCAACCGCCGCGCGTGCGAGCGCAACGCCGAGCAGCACATGCAGCACCTCAACCTCCTGACCGACCAGGAACGGGAGCAGGTAAGGCAGCTTGTGGACGAACTCGTCGGCCAGTACGGAATAACCGGATACGAGCGGTTGAATTTTCTGCGGGAATTATGGGAATCGGGATGCGCCTACCACCACGCGGGGATACTGCCGGCCGCGAAAGAGATTGTCGAGCGGTTGTTTACGCTGGGGCTGATAAAACTTCTGTTCTGCACGGAAACTTTCGCGCTCGGCGTGAATATGCCGGCGAGTTCGGTTATTTTTGACGAGTTAGAAAAGTTTGACGGCGTGCAGTTTAATTATCTGATGACGCGGGAATACAACCAGATGGCCGGCCGCGCCGGGCGCCGCGGCATGGACGACGTTGGCTACGTCTACTCGCAAATCATCCCCGAAGCCACAGACCCGCAGCACATGGAGCGGCTTTTGTACGGGAACAACGAGCGGATAAACAGCAGGTTTTACGCCTCCTACTCCACCATATTAAGCCTGTACAGCCAATTCGGCGACGCCGCGTTTGACATATTCCGCAAGAGCCTGCACAACTTCCGCAAAGGCACGTTCTCAATGACGAAAGCCTATCAAAAGGAGGAGGGGCAGATACGGAACAGGATAAAATTCTTGCAGGCAAACGGATTTCTCGACGGAAAAAACCTGACGCCAAAGGGGCAGCTCGCCGCGGCGGTCAGCGGTTATGAGATACAAACGGCCGAGTTATACTATTCGAGAGATTTTGAGGATTTGACCCCCGCGCAAATATCGGTCGTCCTCGCCGGGCTT
>JAITFQ010000127.1 GCA_031281225.1 Chitinispirillales bacterium | reverse complement strand
AAAAAAACGGCGGCGACGGCAGGTACAGGGGCGCGCCTGTCGACGTAAGCAATCTTACGGAGAGGATAACAAGGCTGCTAAAACCTATTGCCGGGCGCAAAGATGTGGAATTGAGCGTTGACATAACGGCCGGCCTCCCGCCCATAACCGGCGACGCGGACGCATTGACGCAGCTATTGTGGAATATTTTGCAAAACGCCATTGCCCACTCCGGCGGGAGGTTTGTAGAACTTTGCGTGAAGCCTGGCGATGGCGGTATAATAATAACGGTAAAGGACGACGGCAGGGGAATCTCGCCGGATTTGCTCCCGCGCGTCTTTGAGCGCGGCATAAGCGGCGCCGTCGAGGGGAGCGGTATAGGCCTATCCGTCTGCCGCGACATCGCGCGTCGCCACGGCGGGGACATTATAATGGAAAGTGTTCAAGGCAAAGGGACGCGCGTGACCGTGTCGTTGCCGGTTACGGAAGGCGGCGATCCAGCGGCCTAGCCTGTTGAAAGTGCATCAATATAGGAATAGGGGGCGCGGCCTCTACAGAATATCTACCACTGCGGATGGGGAATTTATTATATTTGTGCCGATGAGCTATTTTCAAAAATCCGAAAATCTATACAACGACGCCACCGCAAATGACGGTATATCCGAAGACGGCATGCGCGCGGTTGCCGATTGGCCGCTTGATAAAATCACGCTGCTGTTCGCCGCCGCCGATCAGGTGCGCCGCCGCTATTTCGGCGATGTCGCCGATCCGTGTACGCTCATGAACATAAAATCCGGCGGATGCGGCGAAGATTGCGCGTTCTGCTCGCAATCGAACCATAATAACGCGGATATCGAAATACAGAGCCTGTCCGACCCGCGGGAGGTTATCCGGCGATGCGGAGACGCCTGGAAAAAAGGGCTTCCGTTTTGCGTGGTGTCAAGCGGCAGGCGGCTTGACGCGGAGGAGTTTCAAATTGTATGCAAGGCGCTGTCCGATTGCGGTACCAGCGGTGAAAAACACGCGTCGCTTGGGATTCTCGGGGATGATGAATTTCGAGCTTTGCGCGAGGCCGGTGTGGTTTGTTACAATCACAATCTTGAAACGGCGAGGTCGTTCTTTGCCAATATCGTCACCACCCACACCTACGACGACAGGCTCAGCACCGTCCGCTGCGCCAAGGCTGCCGGCTTGAAGATATGCTGCGGCGGGATTTTCGGCGTAGGCGAGGATTGGGAGCACCGGATTGAGCTTTGCATAGAATTGCGTAATTTGGGGGCTGACACAATCCCCATAAATTTTCTGAACGCCCTCCCCGGCGCCCGCGTAGCCCCGCTCAAGGAATCTCCGCTCGAACTGTTAAAAATAGTCTCCCTTTTCCGCCTCGCCGCCCCTAGATCAACAATAAAAGTATGCGGTGGCCGGGAGAAAAACCTTGGCTATCTGCAACCCTTGATCTTTCATGCCGGGGCCAGCGGCTACATAACCGGCGGCTACCTGACCACCGCCGGCGCAGGGGCTGACGCGGATGACGAAATGATTGAGGCCATGGGGCTTGAGAGGCACTAAAATATTCAAAAAGAAAGCGGGGCGGGAGTGGCATGATATATATTTGTAAGAGGGCGTCGAGGGTTTTTGGCGGCGTTTATTGTTTAACCTTTCATGGTTTACAGGGGTGGATGATGGGAAAAGCTACTGTTTTGATTGTTGTCGCCGCGCTGGCCGCGTGCGTGTTGGCCGGATGTTCAAACAAAGTGACTATTGAGGAAGGCAAGGCCAAAATTGAGGAGCTTGCCTCAAAGGGCGTCCCTGAAAGGGAGATGTCAAGCCTCAGGATGTACCTTTTCCACATGGAAACGGCTAAAAGAACCGGCAATAGCAGCCAGTTCAGGGTATATCAGGACTCGCTGACCCGTGCGCTGAGCGATTTTGAGGGGAAAATGGGCGCGATACTTGAGGAATCGGGACCGTTTATGGATTCGCTGAGGGGGACTTTCGACGAGAGAATAGCCCTGCTCAAGGGGCTTCATTTGGAGAGCGTGGAAAAGAGGGTGGCTTCGCTTGACTCGCTCAAGCAGATAGGGAGCCAAAAACTTCTTGCTAGAAACCGTTTGGAATCGTTCTCGCTTGACCTTGATACACTTGTTATAATGCAGCGCCTGGCCGACTCACTACGCGGCCAGTTCGTCGGTATATGGGTGATGGAGATGGAATCGCCCGATCCCAGCCAAAAAGTTGTCGAGCGGACAGAGATACACATGAGGGCCGACGGCACGCTGTTTATCATGGAAGGGAAGAGGAGTAACACTCCCGATTTCAGGGAGGACTGGCTGTTCGAGTCATACGGAACATGGGATCTCAGGGGCGATGTTGCCCACCATTACGTAACACGCGAAAAGCGCGTGCGCCAAATATTTGAAGCCGTCGATCCGCAGACCGGCCGCTGGCGGAGAGAGGCGCAGCCGCCGTTTGATTCAACCGTTGCCAAGGGGACAAAAGACCGCTACGCGGACTGGGCCGCGCTGAACAAGGATTACCAGCGTTTCCCGATTCGCGGCCGCAGGTAATTGATTGTTACGGGGCGGGGTTTGCCCGCCCGTATTATTGTCACCGCAAACGAAAGGAACTGCACTATGCCCCACGCGATTATCATCCTCGCTGACGGTTTTGAGGAGATTGAGGCCGTTACGTGTATTGACCTTTTGCGCCGCGCCGGAATCACCGTTACCGTCTTGGGCCTCGATGCCGTTGACGTGCGCGGAGCGCAGAATTTGTGGGTCAAGGCGGATATGCCGCTTGCCGAGTTCCGCGATTCGTTCGACGCCGTCGTACTCCCCGGGGGGATGCCCGGCACAACCAACCTTGCCGCGTCGGAAGAGACGCTCAACCTCATCCGCTTCGCTTACGAGGAGGAGAAACTCTGCGCCGCAATTTGCGCAGCGCCGGCGGTGCTGGCGAAAGCGGGGATACTGAGCGAAAAGAAAGTTACATGCTACCCGGGCTGTGAAAGCTACATGTCCGGCGCGCTGCTGTTTGAAGACGCGGTGGTGACGGACTACAACATAATCACGAGCCGCGCCGTGGGGACGGCAATCCCGTTCGCGTTGGAACTGATCGAGGTTCTCGCGGGCCAGGAAACGGCGAGGAAAATTAAAGCGGCGATACTGTATTAGTCACAACAGCAGGACCCGCTCCATCACCAGCTCATCTCGCCCAAAACGTCGAAATATTCTCTGACGGCCGAGCGGTATTCCTCGGGGAAATTGTCGTCGAAGGCGCGTTGGCGCAGGAGGTGGAAGCTGTCGGCGCCGGAGGACATGCCGGCGGACGGGGCGATGTTTACGTTTGTGAACGGGGTCTGCGATACTACGCCCTTGCGCTCCTCCCTGCCCTCGTCCTTTCTGTTTAGCGATAGCGTTGATTGCAGCATACGCGATAAAAATCTGTCTTGCTGGTCGATAATATCGGCCGGCGGGTTTTCGAGCAGTTGAGCTAACCGGCGGGCTTCCTGTTCCAGCTCCCTTACGCGGTCTTCCATGTTTTGGCCGGCTTCCCTTCCGTAGGCGTCGGCGAGGCGTTTCAGTTCGTCGACTATCGCCTGCTGTGCTTCCCGCGCCTGCCTGCGGATTTCTCTCTCCCTTTCGCCGCCGCCCCCGCCCGAATCCCCGCCGGGCTGATTGCCGCCGTCGCCGTCTTGCTGGCCGTTTTGCCCCTCGCCGCCCTGACCCCCTTGCTGCTGGCCCCTGCCCTGGCCCATCGGCCGCTGGCCGCCGAACATCGCTTGCAGCATGTCGCCCATCATCGAATTGAGCGCGGCCTGCCTGCCAGACGCGCGGCGCAGGCCCGACATCATGCCGCCGCTGCCACCGCCGGAACCGTCGTCGCTGTCGCTGTCGCCCGTGATAGACAGGAGGACGTGCGCGAGGTCGCGCAGCGCGTGCACGCTCTGCTCCATCTGCCGCGCCCCGTCCGTCCGCGCGAGCGTACCGATTACCGCCGCGGATTTTTCCGACGCATTTCTGTAAGCGCGAACTATCTCGCGCAAAATCTGGGCATTCACCATAGTCAGGCTGTCGGCCTTGGCCAAACTCAGCCTGAGCGAATTTCCAAGCGCCTGCTGGGCGAGGGCTACGCCCCTGTTGTCGGCGGTGCCGAGCGATTGAAGCCTGATTAACCGCTGCCACTCTTCAAGTGAAATCGCGTCGTGGGCCATGCTAAGCAGGCGCCGCCTGTCCTCCTCCATCCTCGCCATCATGTTGACGGAGAGGTTGCTCTTCAACTGCTCGCTCAAAGAGAGAAGCTCCCGGCTCATCGCATTTTGGTTCAGTTGGCATTGGCCGCCGTCACTATCCCCCGACCTGCTTTGCTCCCTCATCTGCTGCGATAATTCCCCCACCTGCCGCGACGACGACGGCGTCTGCTGCCCCTGCCGCCCCTTGAAAAAATCCTCCACGTCGCTGTTAAAACTGTCGATTCTGTCGAGCAGGTCTTGCTGCCTTCTGTCGTTTAAGCGGTTATCCCCCGCATCCTGGCCGCTGCCCGATTCCGCGAGTTCCGCTTGCTCGCCAGACAGGTTTTCCGCGCGTAGAGCTAAATCCGCGAGTTCCTTTTCCTGCCTGATCCGCTCCAAAAACGCGAGCGTATGGTCGAGCCGTTCGCTCAATTCCGGCAGCATATCCTTTAATTTAGACGCCGCCTGGCGCATGTCGTTCATCGTCATTGGGCGGTCGCTGTCCATCTTGAAAAATTCCTCGCCGAACTCTTTCATCAGCTCCTGTATGCTCTTCTGTATCTCCTCCATTTTCGCGAACAGTTCCCCGTCGAGCTTGCCGTCTTCGCGCAAACGCTCCATCCCCTCTTCAAGCGCCTCAAACGCCTTTTGCAGCGAGTCGGCCTGCGCCTGCATCTGCTCCTTGACGTCCTCTATCACCCTTTGCTGATCCCACGACAGCTCGTTTGACCCTGTGGCCGACCTGACGAGCCTGTCAACCGCGCTGCTTATGTTCTCCTGGCGCCTCCGCACCTCGCCGAGTTTTTCCTGCGCGTACTCCTCCCTTTCGACGATTGCGCGGTGTATCTCCTCAAAGCTCGGCACCCTGAACCAAAATGTGTCGCTTTGCGCCGTCTGCGCCCTTCCGGCGGGTTTGTTGTCACGCACCCACAGCCAGTAATAAAGCGTGTCGCCCGGATACAGCGTCAATTCGCGGATGTTCCAGACTACCGATTTGCGGATGAGCGGCGGGCTGCCCCTTTCGGATATGTCGTGGTTTTCGTGCGGCCCGTTTGGCGGTTCGCCGCTGCGGCGGAAGCGCAGTTCCATCCTGCTTATTCCAAAATTGTCTATCCCCTCCACAAATAGCGTCTCTACCTGCGCGGCTGTCAAAACCCTGTTTTCGCCGGGCCTTATTATGCGGGCGACCGGCCGCTCGTCCGGTACCGCGTTTATCATGAAGCGGGGGAGCGAATCGGATAATTGCCCGAGCGTGTCAATCAGAAAAAAAGTGTACTCGGCCGATCTCTCAACGATGAACGAACCGCTCGCCGTCCGCCCCTCCGTTTCAAGCGGTATGGTATCCTTATCATTGATGATAATGCCCGCTTCCCGCAGCACGCCCGACTCTACGGTTATGTCAACTTTTGTCCCCGCGTAGGCGGTGATGTTGCCCTGGCCGGGCGGGAGTTCGCGGGGGGGCAGCCTTGTGTAGCGCGGCGGGGTTAACGACACCTGCAACGACCGCAGCATAGGCGGCAAAGCCACGGTAACCGTTTCGGGGGAGAGCGCCGACGAAAGGGAAAATTGATATACAAACGATTCCCTTATATTGTCAACCGTAAACGAAAAATCGCCCGCCGAGTCCGGCCTCAAAAAATGCCTGTTGCGGTTCTGCCCGTCGAGCGGCCATGTTTCGAGACGCGCGGTGGGGAAATCCGCGCCGGTGAGCTTTAGCGTCGCCGAACCGTTTAGCGGAACCGTAATGCTGCCCGGCTCGACCCGCGCCTGATCCCCGGTGATAAGCGCGATGGGTAGCCGCCAGTAGTCGGTCATCCTGTTTTGCGAGAGGGCGAGTATCCCGGCGTTGGCGATTAACAGGATCAGCGCGGAGGCTAAAACGTATTTGTTGATAAATGAAAACCGCACTTTCCTCATCAGTTCCAACTGTTCCGCCGCTCTGTCGTACGCTAATTCTTTAAGTGATTGCGACCCGCCTATACTGTTTTGCCGCGACAATTCGAGGGCGAGCGAAAGCGCCGGATGTTTTATATTGCTCTTGGCTTCGATGACGCTTGCGGTCTGTATCAATGTAGGCCGGCGGAACATTATTGCCATCGGCAAAAACAGAAGTGTTGCGGACGACAGCGCGGTCGCCGTCAGCCAGATTATCGGCAGCATTGTCCACGGGAACATCGAAAACGCCGCCCCCAGCGCCGCGCTTATCACAAAGTACACAAGGAGGACGGTGATTACCCGCGCCGTTATCTTTTGCGACACTAACCGCCGCCTGCGCCGCGCCGTGAACTTGCGGATTTGCGATAGGGGTTTTGTCGTCATGGGGCGAAAAACCAGGATAGAACGTTTGTGGCCATCCGAATCCCCAGTTCGCGCAGCTCGGGGCCTACCCTGTGTATGTGCGGGTCTTCCAGCGCGTTGCCGATGTCGGCGCTGAACGTGTAGAGCACGATCAGCCGCCCCTCAAAAAAGACGCCGAACGCCTGCGCCGGCGAGCCGTCGTGCTCGTGGATTTTCGGAACTCCCGGCAGCTTATAAAAACTGTTAAAAATCGGGTGGGACGACGGGATGGGGGTGAGCGGGTTTTCGGGAAACAGCGCCGCCATCTCCCGCCTGAAAGCCCTGTCCATGCCATAATTGTCGTCTGCCCAGAGAAAACCGCCGCCTATCAGAAATTTGCGCAGCCGCAGTTTTTCCTGCGCGGTGAAGCGCACCTGCCCGTGGCCGGTCATAAACAGAAACGGGAAGTGAAACAGCCTTTGATCCGAGATCTCCACCACCGCCGTGCTGTCGCAGAGCGGCATTGCGGTGCGCGCCCGCGCCTCCTTAACCATATTGGGCAGCATGGACGGCCCCGTATACCAGTCGCCCCCCCCGCCGTACCTTAGCCGCGCGATGGTTAGCTGGCAGGTCTGGGCTGTCGCGGTGGCGGAAAATATCAGGGACGCGAGTATAATTAAAACATTAGCGGGCTTCATCATTATAGAATATAATACATGGGATTTTTTATTTTATGAAAATGAAAAAAATATTTCACTTACAGGCCGCCCATGTATTATATTAGTTTATTAATCATTAATTTTTAGTGTGTATTCTGAAAGGACAAACGCCGGATGTCGAGCGTAAAGAAAAAGAGAAAAGCAAAGATTAACCGCCATAAGAGAAAAAAGGCTCGCAGGCGGCAAAGACACAAGAAGAAGTAACCCGTCTACGCAAAAAACGCGGATACGCGTCGTAACCCGCATAGGCGCCCACAACAGGGCCGCCCATGCTTGATTGCACGATAACAATTGGTTTTCGTGCGGTTGGGCATAGGTGGTTCTATGGGGTCGTCGGCTTTTGGCTTACGCCGAGATAAACAAGTTGCTGTCACAACAGACAATCAAAGATTGTCGCAGTTAAAAAATTAAAAATTTTTGGGCTAGTGCGAGACGCTTGCCTTTGAGCGGCAGGTTTTCCGATGATGAGATCCGCCCTCCGTTTTTGCGTATTTTTATGATGCGTTTGGCTGTTGTCGGGCCTATTCCGGGGATTTTCAGAAGCGTTGTCAAATCGGCTTTGTTGACATCTATGGGGAAACGCTCGGGGTGGCGCTCCGCCCATACTAATTTGGGGTCGCGGTCTGTGAAGAGGCGGCCGTTTTCGTCGAACTGTATATCCTCCTCGGCAAATCCGTATTGACGGAAGAGAAAATCCGCCTGATAGAGCCGGTGCTCGCGAACGAAACCGTCACTTGAATTTATGCTCTCGCGCTGTTCGCCGGGGATTGATTCGTTGCCCAACCCGCGCTGGTAGGCAGAAAAGTACACCCTGTTCAGGTTTAGCTTTCTGTAAAGCCCCAGCGTGTATTTTACAATTTCCGCGTCGTTTTCGTTTGCCGCCCCTACAATAAACTGCGTGGTTTGCCTTACACGGTGATGTTTCATCCCCTTGCCGGTCAGCTCCGCTATGCGGCGCATTGGGTGGATTATGTCTTTCAGGAAATCTTTTTTTTGCGACAGTTCGGTAAAATGTTTCTCGCCGGGGACTTCGATGTTTACTGACACCGCGTTTGCGAGGGATACGGCATGGTCGATGGCGGCGTCGCTCGCGCCGGGGATCACTTTCAGGTGTATGTATCCGCGGTATGAATGTTTGCGCCGGAGAATTTCGGCCGTGCCGTTGATAAGTTCCATTGTCCTGTCCGGCGTCCCCACCACCCCGCTGCTGAGGAATATGCCGATAAGGCGTCTTTTGCGCAGGTAATCCATAAACAGGTTCGCCATTTCGTCCGGCGTAATGGTACACCGCGGGACATCGCGGGCGGCGCGAAACGGGCAGTAGCCGCAGTCATTGTTGCAAACGTTGGAGATAAGTGTTTTCAGCATAATAGAGTACCCGCCTCCGGGCATGGATACCGGATAGAGCCACGACCCGTCGTCCCCCCGAACCCGATGGTCGGGGCCGCCGCGTGTACCGCAGGCGCAGGCGAGGTCGTATTGCGAAGCGTCGCTTAACAGTTTTAGTTTGCTGAGTGTGTCCATAGTATGTATAGCCTAAATATAGTATAAAAATGGAGCTAAAATCTTAAAAAGATAAAAATCAAAACCCATTTTTTATAAAATCCAGACTACCCCCCGTTGCCATGATTTATTTTATCTCAGTGTGGTGTAACTTAAATTAAAAAATTCACAAAAAAAGAGGACCGGCATTATGCGTATTACGCCTCTCGATATCAGAAATCAGCCGTTTCCGCCCGCGTTTCGCGGATACAATCGTGATGCGGTCAGGAGTTTCCTTCAACACCTGGCGGGGGAATATGAGACAATCATACGGCAGAACGACAAGTTCGCGACCGAAATGAAGGGGTTGGAGCAGGTGCTCGCCAAGTATCGCGAGACAGAGCGCATGCTCAATGAAACGCTTATGATGGCGCAAACGCTTAGCGACAGGTCGAAAGTGGAGGCGCAGAAAGAGGCGGAGCTCATAATAGACGACGCGCACATCCGCGCCAAGAGTTTTGAGGCCGAGGCGCGGCACAGGGTGAACATGCTCGAAAGCGAGATTATGTCCATCCGCAACCAGCGCGACAGTTTTCTCGCCCGGTTCAAGGCGATGCTCTCCACGCAGCTCGAACTGCTCGAAGTGATAAGCGGAGACTTGCGGAGCGACGACAAGGATGAGAATGAAAAGCCCAGGCAGGAACCGCCGCCCGCCCGCCTGCCGCGCCCGCAGCAGCAACAGCAGCGCGCGCCGATAATCAGAAACAGCGGGTTCGGCGACGACGACACGATCGACGACGTGCCGCCGCAACCGGTAATCCTGGCATAATAACGTTTTTTATTAATACCTAAAATAAACACCAAAAAGAGGAGTTGGCTTACCATGCAGCATATCCAGTACAACGACAAATTCCTGTCCGATTTTCTGTCGGACGGCGAACTCGAAAGCTACGCCCCGCATGTCGCGCAGGCCGAAAAACTTTTGATGTCGAAAAGCGGGCCGGGCAACGATTTTCTCGGCTGGCTCGACCTGCCCAAGAAAACGGGCAAGGACACCATCAGCGCGATAAACGACAAGGCGCAGGAGATCCGCTCCAAGGCTGACCTGCTGATCTGCGTGGGGATAGGCGGCTCGTATCTCGGCACGAAGGCTGCTATTGAGTTCCTGTCACCGGCGTTTGAGGATATGCGCAAGCCGCGCGTGGTTTTTGCCGGACACACTATCAATAGCGACTATCTGGCCGACCTGCTTGAACTTGCCAAGGACAAAGAGGTGGCGGTCAACGTCATATCAAAAAGCGGCACGACGACCGAGCCGGGGATAGCTTTCCGCGTCATCCGCCAGTGGATGGAGAAGCGCTACGGCAGGGAGGAGGCGGCGAAGCGGATTGTGGCGACGACCGACCCCGACAAGGGCGCGTTGCGCAAGCTCGCCAAAGAGGAGGGGTACGCGGCGTTTGAAATTCCGGGCGATGTGGGCGGGCGGTTTTCGGTATTGACGCCGGTGGGGCTGTTCCCTATCGCCGTCGCTGGGATCGATATCGGCAAGCTGATTGCCGGCGCGGCGGAGGCGTCCGATTTTTGCAGCGGGGAATCGATTGAGAAAAACATGGCCGGGCGCTATGCGGCGGTCAGAAATATTTTGTTTAGAAAAGGTTACACGACCGAGGTTATGGCGACCTTTCAGCCGCAGCTGCACTTTATCAACGAATGGTGGAAGCAGCTTGCCGGCGAGAGCGAAGGCAAGGACGGGACGGGCATTTTCCCCGCGGGGCTCGACTACACGACCGATTTACACTCGCTCGGGCAGTGGCTGCAAGAGGGGCTGCGCAACGTGTTTGAGACGTTTATGGTTCTGAAAAAAACGGCGTCGACGATAACGGTGCCAAAATTTGACGACGACAGCGACGACTTGAACTACCTCGCGTCGCGGAGTTTTGAGGATATCAACGAAAAGGCGTTTCAGGGGACGATGCTTGCCCATTTGGACGGCGGCGTCCCGTCGGCTACGCTTATGCTTGAAGACCGTTCGGAAGCTACTTTGGGGCAGCTTTTCTATTTCTTTGAGAAGGCCGTGGCGCTTTCGGGCTACATCCTGCGCGTAAATCCGTTTGATCAGCCGGGTGTCGAGGCGTACAAGAAAAACATGTTCGCGCTTTTGGGCAAGGCGGGGTTTGAGAAGCAGGCGGAAGCGCTGTCGGGCAGGGCCAAGGGTATATCCATATAATTATAACCAAAAAATATGGGCGGACAGTAACTGTCCGCCCATAAATTAATATTGGTAATGCTGTCTACTAGAAAAATTCCCCAAACGTCATTGTCCCGTTATCATACACCGCCCGCGACTTCCTCCGGCCGTTCGCTTCAAATGCCAGCCTGTCGCCGTGATACTGGCCGTTCAGATACGCGCCGCTCTCCTGCACCCTGCCGTTTCTGTGGTATATTGTATACGGGCCGTTCAGCACGTTGTTGCTGTACAGGTGTTCCGACTTGATTTTGCCGTCGTCGAAATACTCAATGTCCTCCCCTTCCTGATTGCCGTTTACGAAATTCCTGACACGGCTGCGCTGCCCGTTGGCGTAGTAGTATATCTCCTCGCCGTGTTTCTGCCCGTTCTGATAGTTGATCTCCTGCGCTATGGCGCCGTCTTCGTAGTAGGACACAAATTTTCCGACCGCCCTGCCTTCTTCATAACTGCCCTCGCTTTTGAGCTGGCCGCCCTGAAACCACGATTTGTCCGTGCCGTGCCGCTCGCCTTTTGAAAAATTGGTCTGCTGGTTGATGCTGCCGTCGGGGAAGTATATTGTTTTCAGGCTGTCGGGCTGCCCGTTTTTGAAAAACTGATCGGACATCATGTTGCCGTCCGCAGAGTAAAACGTCGTGCGTACGACGTTGCTCCTCTGGCCTACGTAGGTGACGACTTTTCTCTTGGCGCCGTTGTCGTGGGTTTCCTCGATCACTTCGACAGGCGTGCCGCCGCCCCCGCCTCCGCAACCGATGAGCGCCAAAAGACCGCAAAAAGCAATAAAAGATTTAAAGCGCATAGTCCCGCTCCCTTCAAAAAAAGTGATATAATTTTATCCGGCCTGATTTTCTGATGTCTCCGCCTGCCCTTTTGACGGCTTGTTCCTGACAACCATGAATTTTTTGTTGTCGGGATTCTTTTTGAGCGATAGCGCGCCTATAATACTGACGGCCAGCGCGCCTATCGCGCCGACGATAAGGTCGTCCATCGTATCGATAAGGCCGCTCCCCTGTGCGTCGCTTGTTACTAAATACATTGTGTTGTCCGGGGTATTTTGCCAATGCCGTATGGCAAAATTAAGGGTATCCCCGGTGCTTTCGAGCGCGATTTTGAGCTGCCCGCTCCAGGAGCGTATCACGCTAAAATCGGATACTTCGCCAGTAGCGGCCGTCAGGATGCCGAGGCTGTCCATCCAGCGCTGCATGTTGAATCCCCCAATGTAATCTACGCCGTACTCAAAAAATTCCCACAGCACCAAAAGGGTGGCCGCGAAGCAAAACGAAAACATGGCGGTAAAAAACGGCGACAGCTTTATAGGGCCGTCTTTCGTTTTGCTGAACCCGTTTACTATGGAGAAACCGTACATGGCGATAACAACCCCGCCTATTATGTGCAGAATTTTGTCGTACAGAAAAACATAGTCGTAAAAACGGTAAATCTCGCCCATAACAAAGTGCGCGAAGATAAGAAACGCGGTGCCTATGTAGATAAACGGCGGAAAGTGAAGATTGTACTTTCTATGGATAACCACGGGGAGCGCGAGAAAAAACAGCCCCCCCACGCAAAGACCAAGGTGTTCAATCAGCTTTTCGTACGTACCGAAACCGCCGCCGACGCCGGAGCCGCCCGGCGCGAGGTAGGGGCCGAGGCGCCCTATCAGGTTTTTATACGGGGTGATGTCGATGGCAACGGTAATTATGCTGAAAACCATAGTGAGCACCGTAATGACCACGCAGACAATATAGGCCGCGAACACCCGGCGCGTCCCGAAACTCCTGACTAACCAAAGCGGACGCTCTTTTTTGGCGGTGTTTTTGGCGGCACCGGCGTTTTTAGTATCGTTGGACATTTTACGGTGATTGCTCCCTTATTTGTCTTTTGTACGGGCACAGGCGGGCGAACGCTGTTCGTCCCCACATAAATACACAAATATATACATTGATATTTACGGCGTCAAAACATTTAATATACATTATGCCGCGTGCCGCCAACAATATCTGTCAAAAAATAATTGGCCGGATAATTCTCTCGCCCGCGAACTCACGGCGCGCCAAAAGCGTAAAAACCATACCTGCCACTAAAAAAACCGATACTAAAATCAACGGATGCGCGGTGAAAAAGACCGACGCCGCGCTGTACACACCCACGAACGCCCCTATTATAAAGAGATTGATAAAGTGCAAAAACCGCGGGTTGCCCAACCGGACCGAAAAATACGCGCTCGCGGCGGCGTTGAGAAACGTGGCCGACAGGTAAAGAAGTGCGCCGCCGGCGCAGTCCCCGGCTGACGGCAGCATATCCGCGCCGGGCAAAACTGCGGCCCAGAGAGCGGCGAGAACCGCACAGACAAGCCCGATTGCCGATGTCATGGCGACAACAAAAATCATCTTGCCGAAAAGCGCCGCGTCACGCGACAGCCCCGATGTAATCAAAACTTCAAGGTTCCCGTTCACCCGCTCGGAGATAAAAACCGTGCTCGAAAAGTTGGCGGCGACAATCACCGAGAAAAAAATCAGCCAAATACCGCCGGCCTCGCCGCCGCCGGAGAAGAGGGCAAAACTCCATATCAGCGATATTACGGCGTAGATCAAAAACGTGCTTTTGTCGCTGGCAAGGAAGCATTTTGTTTCTTTTTGGATAACTGTCCGCAGACCGGTCATTTTTTATTGCGCCCCTTTTGTGTACGCGGTTTTTATCGTATCCGAAAAACGTTGATTCTCAACTTTGTCAATCTCTTCCAAAGACCCGTCCCTCAATAATCCGACCCTGTCGCACAAATCGTCAATAACCTCTAACTGATGCGAGCTGATTAACAGCGCCGCGCCCTGTGATTTCGCTTTGCGGGCCATCAACTTAAAATGTTCGTAGGCGAGGAAGTCGAGGCTGACCGCCGGTTCGTCGAAAAACAGTACCCGCGGGCGGCCTAAAAACGCGCGGCACAGGCCGCATTGCACTTTCTGCCCGCGCGACAGGAATTTTGTTTTGCGGGTAGCGGCAAAAATATCGGTTTCGCCCCAATATTCCTCGAAATATTTATCCGATTCCTCCGGTGATATGCCCTTGGCCGCCGCGAATATCCGTAAATTCTCCCTGACGGTCAGATTGCCGAAAAAACCGTCGCTCTCAAACGACGCCCCGACCGCCCTGTAAAACTCCGGCCGGTGCAGCCACGGGTCAAACCCCGCGACCTCCACGACGCCTCCGTTTTTGCGCAACAACCCAAGCAGCACACGTATCAGCGTCGTTTTCCCCGCGCCGTTCAGGCCGACCAGCCCGTAGGCGCTCCCCCCCTCAATCCGCAGAGACACATCTCTCAGGACAGGATTGTTTCCAAACGAGCGGTTTAAGTTAGCGATATTTATGATTGACATGGCGATTTTTTATTGCGTTTCAGGGGTGTAATTGTCAACAAACGACCGCAGCAGCGCCTCATCAAAAATATCAGCCGGCGCGTCGACGCCTGTCCAGTAACGGAACGATTCCAGCCCCTGGTGAAGCAGCATCAAAAGGCCGTTTTGCGTTTTGCAGCCGGCCTCGGCGGCTTCCCTTAACAAACGGGTGACGGCGGGATTATAGATCGCGTCGAATACCGTCATGCCGGGGTGGAAAAACGATTTGTCGAGCGGGGTATTATCAACATCAGGCCTCATGCCAGCGCTTGTGCAGTTGATAAGGAGGGAGCAGCGTGCGAAAATATCTTTGCTGTCGGGTGATCCCAGCAGACAGTATCCCACCGGTATCGTCCCAATTTCCCCGAGCGGCGACACAAGCGCGGCGGCTTTTTGGGCCGACCTCGCGGCGATTGTGAGCGAGCGGCATTTTTTGTCGAGCAGGAGAGCCGCGCCGAGCGTCCGCGCCGTGCCGCCGTTCCCGAGAATCACCACATCGTCGCCACCAAACACGTGCCCCGCCGCCTCAAGCGCCCTGTAAAAACCGATAGGGTCGGTGGTCGTCCCGCAAAGCCTGCCGTCCCTCATATATAATGTATTAACAGTCCCGGTAATCATCGAAAGTTCCGACACCTCGTCACAAAAACGTAACGCCGCTTCTTTGTGCGGGATGGTAACGTTCGCGCCGGCCATGCCCTCGCGCAGCGTGAAAATCGCCGAATGTAAATTTTTCGGAGAGACGCTAAGCGGTATGTACACATAAGGCAACCCAAGCTCGCGAAACGCGCGGTTGTGTATCTGCGGGGATATCGAATGGGCAACTGGGTACCCCAAAAGGCAGACGGTTTTTGTGCGGCCGGTTACGGAAAATTCCATATTTTGTCCAAAATGAATGATTGTTACGTGATTTATAGTAATATATGTAATGCCTGTGTCCATGTGGTAAAAAAATAACACCTGCACCAAAAACAGTCTGAAAGTTTTTTCATCATATTCATATTTCGTAGTTGCTCCGTTTCCGCATTTGATTTTTTCTCTACTCACGGCTCTTTTCATTTTTAAAAGAACATTTAATTATAATTATTACCGCATCCGACATAAAATTTTATCTCCTGTTAAACACTTCTCCCATAAATAAAACCTGCCCATTTTCTCTTGAAATCAGGACTGCAAATATCGGTGGACACGGTGATTTACCCAAAATATCACCCCCGTGTACATATATACTAAGCGCTTCCCAGTAACAATTTCCGTATCCCGTCGAATAGGAAGGATGGCGCATAAAGGTTCCAAAGTCACCAATAAAAACTCCGGCACTGTCGTAATATATTACATCAGTATAGCAAGAGATCGTTTTGGGTGGTCTAATCGGATAAAGATAGACTATCCAATGTTCTTTGTAAACCCCCATAGACATTGCTCCAACAGGCAACATCTCAAAACTATGATATTCTGTCACCGCTGCAACAGCTATAGTAATCGCTTCAATAGAATCGATGTCTTTATAAATATTTTTATTATAGTTAAACCATTGCTGTTCAACACAATTTGATACTAGTTTTCTTAAAACATATAGATAATTGCTAGCGAATCGCCCCGCATGATAACTCTCAATAGATAAAACATCTTTATTTACTCTTGAAATTAAAATCCTTATAACTTCGCGCCTACCCCTTCTTCTCACATTTACTAGCCAGTGTTCTTTTTGCTCTCCTACAGCTGTATACTCAATCGGTGTATCGGGATGTATCCTAAAATGGTAGTGTTCTTCTATAACTCGACGAGCCACATCATAAATTTCACTGCTACACATATAAGCTTCACTTACAACATCGTCTATCGGCCCCTGCTCTTGCCAATCAGCACTCTCTTGCCATTTTTTCAAAAGAGCGTGATAATATGTGTCTTTACTAAAATAGTAGTTCAGCAAACTATCGACAGCGGTGGAATCAAAACACGCCTCAGATGCAATCAACGAGGTATCTATCGACCTCAAATCACTCAGATTATTATTCTGTTTACAGAAAACTGATAAAAATATAACTAAACACAATATAAGATATTTCGCCATGACTTTCCTCAATAAGTTAATTTTGCTCACGGCTTGCGTTTTCGATACCTCACTATTTTCGGTATCCACAACACTAAAAAGACAGAAAGGCATACTAGCAATATTATATGTTTAATGGGCATCGTAGGATTTAGTTCTGTACTAATTTCGTCATAAACAGATTTCATTTCAACCATATTGAGATATCTATCCGGGAAAAAATTAAATGTAACGCTTCGGTTTTGCTGCCCGATTCTTGATCTTTTCCATCTCCAAGAAGCAACCATATCCTTAACTTCATTATCGAATTCTGCGCAATGTGTACTACTAAATACTACATTAATATCAGTAATCTTACCTCTTCCGGTGATTGTAAATCTAAAAGAAACTCTGCCGCCAAAATCCGGGTTTCGCTCCAAGTATCGATTATATATTTGCCAGATAAAATGCCCATTATTCCAAAAAACCAGTAAGATTTTCAACTCTGAAAGGGAAGCAAAGCCACCACCTATGTCATCAAGCGTCATGAATTCTGAACTCGGTCTCCATAAGTGATCAAATTCTGGATATCCTCTCAATAAAATGTTTAATTCATCTTTCTTTTTATTGTCGAATGTACCTGCAAAGCGGTATGTGTTAAAAAAACTTCCTCTGCCTGTTTCATAGTCATCTTTTGTTTTCCAAAATGTAAGCGGGAAAGTAACAGTTGTTGTTTTGCTTTCATTGCCTTCCCATTTTCTCTCCCGAACCGCGTTTCTTATATTAGTGTCAAATTTTTGATTTTCCGTAGTTGAAAATAAAATTGAATCATTAACAACGGAGCCATCAAGATTAATCGTGAATTTCACAAGGATTATTCCTGATACATCGTGACCTGAATCTATATGTTTTTCGTGAATTTCACGTACCGATGACGCAAGCCGAGCCATCTCCCAAACTCCCTTCCAATTTTGATTTTCTGTCACTGGCCGGTAACCGATAAAATAACTGTTCGGGAAAGCAGAGCCTGAATCCACAACAACAACATCACGAGGCTCACAATACCCTTCACAAAGCATACTGTGTATATAAGCCCTCCCGGCACTATGCGGTGTAGCAGCAAACAATAACGGTGTACAAAACAATGTTATTAAAAATGTTATTATGTAAGTTTGAGTACTCATAGTATAAATATAATCTCTGCCCTATTCAAAAATGTTAATTTTTTAAAACTTTTTTCATTAACTTAATATAACGCATTAACTTGTTTTTACTTTCAAAAAATCACATCCCGCCATTTTATTTTTTTTAACTACTTTATAAAATTCTTCCGAAACGAAAAGTGCGAATTGTGATTCTTTAAGCCTAAAGATATGATGTTTCCCTACTTTTTCTTTTTTAATTCCATATTTTATCACCGATAAACGTTTTTTTCCTCCGGTGCCGAGATAATCATATATGGAATTTTTTAAATCCAACGCGTCAAGAAACGGAAGTACATTTATAACAAAATATTTATCTGTTTCTTGACCTGTATTTTTGTTAACAATCTTAATAGGCAGTAATTGAACATCACTACTTATAAGGTCACCAAACAGTTTTATTGATTTTCCGGAAAATATACTCCACCCATAAACGTTGCACAGATATTCCGGTACAATATATCCCTCTTTAGGATCATATTCGAAGGTCATGTCATTATCCCAATCGTTTATAAAAACACCTTCGTACAAAACGTTTTTGTCTTTTACTTCAACACAGGGTCTGGCTATAATATCATTTTCGCGTCTCTTGCCCCCATCAACCATCATTTCATAATATTGCATTTTGCTCTCCAATGTCAAAATTTACGGTATTTCTTGTTTTTCGAACTCATCGTTCCAATCATAACAAATCTTAATGAAATAAGCCCCATTTCATTACCCGGTTTTCAGTACGCATATCCACAATTTTTAAGGCAACATTAACCACCTATGGGCCAAATCTCAACAGAAGAAATATCAACTGTAAGTTCATACCATTCATTTTCTAAGCATGACGGAAAATCTGTATTTATCATAATAAGGCAGGCTTGAGTAAGCCGAAAAAATATTACACCCTCCTCGAAACCATCTATCATTCCTCTAAAAGCCACTTTCTCCTTAGTCACATTTACTTTATATGAATTCACATTTTGTAAACGAGTTTTGGCTAATTCTTCCCATTTTGTTTTAATGTCAATCTCAATAGAGTATTCATGGCCAATCGGCGGCATATCGTATTCTGATCGCCATATACCGGCTAAAAGACCAACGGAAGTTTTTACAATAACTTTTTCACTATCGATAATTCGCTTAATCTTTACGTTCATTTAAAAAACCTTTCGCGGGTATTGTACGGTACCCATTTTCATTATAAGACAAATCATCTCCCAATCCCAAAAGCGGCTCGGTTTTTTCCCATAACCAATATTCATCATGATTTTCTCCATTAATTTCCATGGTAATAGCAGCTTCCCTTATATATTTAGAAGCAATTTTAGAAAATTTAATGTTTTTACCCGCAAAGTAATAAATTAACGATTGCAATGCTGTTAAATACTCATTATGATTTATTTTTTGAATAATTTCATCAAAGTCTTTTGAAGGTAATGTAAATTTACATTCTCTCAGAACCAACCAAAGACAATCTCCAAGGAAATTCCATGAAGCCTTTTCTTCTTTTTTTTTCATAAACTCTGTTTCCAATAAGTTTTTGGCAAAAGCTTCTAATTCCGATTCCGTAAGTTCGAATTGAACATCATCCTCCATCGCTACAATCATCATAATATCATCATAAAGACCTTCTTCCAGTTCTTTCAGATGATTCCAATAGGCCTCATAAGCCCAACGCGATAACCGCACTACATCATATCCTTTATCAAGCTCAAACAACAGTGCTTTTCCAAAATCAAATTTAGTATACATAATTCCCCTAATTTATTTGTGGAACACAAGTGCTCTACAACATATATATTATAATTTCCCTTCCCGTTTTTAGATAGCGGGCGGTAATTTTGAATTTATTATTTCTTCAATTTCAACTCTTGTTACTTGCCGAAACTCATTTGTTAAAAATGTACTTGTAATATATATTTCCCAATATGGTACGTCTCTTATAAGTATTCCATTTCTGAAAACATATATTACGCCATTGGGTGTAGTGCCTCTGCCTCGTGGAAAAGTAATTACTTTTAAATGCTCCGTATCAAAATGTAAAAATGCCCCCCTGCCTTGAATTATTTCAAAACGCTCGTCATCCGTAAATAAATTGGAATGATTAATAATCAGCCAGTCACTATTTTCATTGGTTGCCGACATAAACGGTATATCAATTAACGGATGATGAATTTTGCCGAGTACATCGTCTGCATTTTCGGTTTTTTTTTCTGCATTGCCGTTAAAACTCGGCCAATGGGAAAAACAGCCTGAGATAACGGCTGTTAATAAACCCGCAATAAACATAACAATTATATTTTTCATAATATGCGCCATTTCATAAAAAACAACTCAAAATAACATAATAAACTCATGCTCCCGTGGATAACAACGACGTAAAGGGTTTTTATAAAAAGGTTATTTTATCTTCTCACTATAATATAGAAATTTACTACTTTCTACACCAAATGTCAAGGCTTTTGTTAAAATTTTAGCGTATAGGAGACTTTTTTCAGGTTATACCGATTGATTTCGCTCAATAGGGGCTCAGAACCCCAAATTAGCACCTCGGATGGGTGATTGTACGTTCCCGGCTAACGTCAACGTGTTCAAGCCAACGATTAACGGCTTACAGGTGCTTGTTGATTTCTGACTTCCTTTTCAATCTGATTTTTTGGGTTACGAATATCTTCAAGCTTAACACTCAACGCTGAAGAACACGTACAATACGATAAAAAACAAAACCGTAGGTAGTATCTTACGTATTACTGACTGCTGTTTCCGCATATTTACATAATTTATAAATTGTTGCTGAGTTTTTTGCTTAATATGTGGATTTTGAGATATTAATTCTGCCATTTTATCAAAATTAGAGAGTACAAATCTGAAACAGTAGGAAACAGGTGTATCTAATAATATACCGTATGTAAAACATATAGGATAGATTTCCAAATATCGAAGTTCTTCCCAACGATGTATTTTAGAATAAAAATTAAAGAAATAAAAATCAAAGCCGCAACAGAAACCTGTTGAAGTACATCTGAAACTTAATTGTAGCCCTAAAAAATATATAATAAACCCCACCAACATAAGCCAACGCCCATCTACTACAAGATCAGCAATATCACCTCTAATAATAAAAACTGCCAAATAAGATAACACTTTTATAAGCCAATTAAATCTAACATACGTATTTTTTTCATTTACTGAACGCATTATAAATTTGTCCTCCTGCCCAAGAACCGAGTGCGCCTAAACCTATACCAATGATAGCTACAAGCATGGTCCATGCCACGCCTTTACGGCCATTATTCGGCATTGAGTACCCATAAGTATGAATATAATTTCTGCCCTGCTCAAAAATGTTAACTATTTGAAAAAGTTTATACCACCGCATTGTCAAAAAAACATCGTCGTCTACCGAAAACTCAATTAGGACGGTTTTAATCCCGACATCAAAAACCTTAAAAAAGTGCTTGACAGTTTTATTGCCATGAATTATTTTTATATATATTGTGAGGGTTTTGATTGTATGAAAGTTTATCCGATTATGATTTTTTGGGGCGTTCTGTTTTGCGCTCTTTGCGGGTGCGCGCCTAAGCAAGACGCCCTCCCTGTCGGCGAGAGAGTTATTACGTCGCCGCAGCAGGAGTTCAGCGAGGCGGCGCTGTTTTTTTATGAGGGCGGCGTTAAGCGGTGGCGGCTCGATACCGACTACATGAGCAGGCCGCTCTCCGATACCGGCAGCATCCTCGTAGCCCCCGTCGGTATAAGCGTGTACGACACGCTCGGCAATCTGTCGGCGCGCATTGTATCCGATTCGGGCAGAAGCGATTTTAATATGGCGGTCTTTGATCTCTGGGGCAGCGTGTACATCAGAAATGAAGACGGCATGGTAGTGAGAAGCGAGCAGCTAAAATGGTTCAAGGACGGTCGGAGGATCACATCCGACACGTTCGTTCAGGTAGAAACTCCCAAGGGCGATATCCTGAGAGGCAAGGGGCTTGACGCGATAGATGATTTTTCGCGCTTCTCCTTCAAGGCCGACGTAAGCGGGAGATTCCCCGATTTCAGACGCCGAATAGAAGAACAAGACGAGTTTTTTTAATTGTGAGTATATGATGAACCTTATGTATTTGGGAAGTTTCTGTTTGCGAATTATTCTAACCGCGGTTATTCTTTGCGGCGCGTGCCTGTATATATTCGCGGCGGGTGCGGAAACGGCGGAAGACGCGGATTTCCAAATGACGACGGACGGCGCGCTGATTCTGGAACGGGCGGGGAGCAACGAAAACATCTACTCCGCCGAAACTGGAGAGTTCACAAGCTTCCTGCGCGGCGGCGTGGTATTCCTCTTTGAAGACGTCCGCATGTCGGCCGAAGAAGCCGTCTGGCAAAGAAACGCGGGCATTATTGACTTCATAAGAGATGTGCGGGTTGAGCAAAGGGGGCAGGTGATGACCTGCAACCAACTGAATTTTACAAGAGAGAGAAACGTCCTTACCGCTCTGGGCGACGTCCTGTATCAGGACTCCGCCGGAATAACATTCATACGCGGAAACTCCGCCGAATACCGGACAGATATAAAGGAGTGCGTGCTCAAAGGCAGCCCGTTGCTCACAAGGGTAGACACCACCGAAACCGATACGCTGTTCATCAGCGGCAGGCTGATGACCTACAACGATTCCCTCAAAATAGCAACCGTCATAGACAGCGTAAACATCATAAGAGGCAGCCTCAACGCCGTCAGCGAAAAGGCCTATTACTTCGCGGATGATAATATGGCAATATTGAGAATAAACCCCGTCATACTCTACGAAAAGCACAAAATCATCGGCGACTCGGTCGACCTTTTTTTCGGCAAGGAATCTCTCGAAAGCGCCCGCGTTATCGGCAACACCCATGGCTTTTACCACGAAGCCGCCGACTCGTCGGACGACACGGCGACCATGAATATTTGGAGCGACAGTTTGCATTTGTCAATGTTTGAATCGGGAAAAATAGACGCCATGAAAGCATTCGGCAACGCCCGCGGCGACTATTCCGAAATCTCTGCAGCATCCGGCAACGTAACAACGACGGAGCTTTCAAGCGACAGTATGCACATGTTCATGTTTGAGTCGGGAAATGTGCGCGTCATGAAAGCGTTCGGCAACGCCCGCGGGAACTATTCCGAAACCGCCGCTCAGTCGGGCAGCGCGATGGCGACAAACATTTCGAGCGACAGCCTGCACGTATTCATGTTTGAATCGGGAAAGATACGCGCCATGAAAGCATTCGGCAACTCCCACGGCAGAAACGCCGAATGGTCGCCGCCCGCACCGCCGTCAACCCCGAGAGATTCCGCGATAACGCATATTTGGAGCGACAGCCTGCGCGTGATGATGACCGAAGACGGAAAAATAAGAACCATGAGAGCTTTGGGGAACGTACGCAGCAAAAATTTCCTTTTAGGCGACTCGGCGCGCGCCAACCAAATAACCGGAAACACGATGACGCTCGGTTTTAACGAAGACGGAAAAATTGACATGGCGGTAGTCAGAGGCAGCGCCAAAAGCGTCTATTTCCTCGAAGAATCGGACGGCGGCGGCGCCAACATAACAAGCGGAGACCGAATCATCGTCACCTTTTCGAGAGGCAAGGCGCAAAGACTGCGCGTAGTCGGGAGTGTCAGGGGATTTTATTCACCGTAAAAATACATTGGTGCAAATTTATTTGAAAATCAATAATGCCAAAACTTATATTAGATAGAGTATGTTTATAATGTTATGTAAAATCATAGTATCATATAAAATGGAGGTTCTATGACCCAAACAACCATAAGCGTGAATGAGATACAGCCGTTTATATCACGAATCTTCGGCAGCAAAAAAATCACTGCGATTACCGCTGGTAATACGGTGGTTTTAACCGCTGACGCCGAGCATTACCCCAATAAGCCAAAAAAGGACAGTCACACTATCGCGTTAAATAAATTATGCGGGATGTTTAAAGGCACAAATTTACTATCGTCTGATGATTTTGCTAAAAATAAAATTCATGAAAAACAACTGGAAGAAAAGAAGTTTAATTATGAATAAATTTGTATTAGACGCTTGCGCCGTCCTCGCGTTAATAAGAGGAGAACAGGGTATTGTAGAGAAATTGGAAAACATTAACTTTCTGCGGATTAGATGAAAACTGAAAATGACGCGCCGGTATTCCCCGGGCAGTTACGGAAAAATGATGATGTTTTTATCCGCGGGGCGGCGAGGGAGAAACCTTTTTTGTTTATCTATGAACAAGAAGGTGTTGAAGTTGTGCACGGGCCGTCGTTTCGGGCGGACAGGGAGATTTTTATTGACAGGTGCGAAGAGGACGGCGTTGACGTTACCGCGCGGCGGGGCGGGGGGGGGACGGTCGTGCTGTCGCCGGGGGTGCTTGTTATTATTGTTGTAGGGGAAAAGAGAAGCGAACGAGAAGGCGCGCTCGACGTTTTCGGCAGGGTGCACGACGGAATCATTGCCGCGCTTTGCAAAGCGGGGGTGACGGGCGCCGTTCGCGCGGGGATTAGCGATATAGCGGTTGGCGGTAAGAAGATTTTAGGCAGTTCTCTGTACATGGGGTCAAAACCGCCGCTGTTCTACTACCAGTCAAGCCTGATGGTTTCTAACAACCTGACGCTCCTCGACCGCTACCTCCGCCACCCGCCCAAAGAACCGGAATACCGCCAAGGCAGAAGCCACAGCGAATTTTGCACGACGTTGAAAGAGTTGGGCACGCTGCCGGTTGATATGGGGGAACTGGCGGGGCTGATAGAAAGGGAATTGAGAGGATTAATATGAGAGGCTGCAATCATTATCTTTTTTACAGTGACAACATCACTGATGACATAATATCGCTCGGCAGTTCCGAAACCAATCACGCGGTATCCGTACTGAGAATAAAAATCGGGCAGCAGATACAGGCTACCGATGGTGACGGCGTTATCTATAACTGTCAATGCACCGGTATTTCGAAACAATCCATGTCGTGCAAAATTTTGGATAAGACTGCCGTCCCTAAATTAACGCCTGAGCTAACTTTACTTGCAGGGATTCCCGACAAGGAACATTTTGAGACGATACTCGAACACGCGGCGGCTTTGGGCATATCGCGTATCATCCCGCTTGTCATGGATAATTGCCGCAATCCGTGGTGGGAGTCGTGGGAAAAACTGCGGGAGCGATTTATGTCCAAGATGGTTGTGTCAATGAAACAGTGCCTGTACCCCTACCTCCCGCGGCTTGACGCGCCGGCGCCGTTAGACAGCGTTATCGACAAATGTGAAAAACCGTTAATCATTGCCGATCAATACGGAAAAGGTTTTAATAGCCTTGATTTATCGGCGTGTCCAAAGATAAATTGTTTGGTAGGGCCGCCTGGCGGCCTGTCTCTTAGAGAATTAAATTTGCTCGAATCGCACAACCCGCTGACGGTAAAAATCGCGCAAACGAGGCTTCGAACCGAGCTTGCCGCCACGATTCTCTGTTCACGGATTATGGATACCTCGAACGCCCATTAGTGCATTTGACAATAGTATAGTGTCACAAAGCAAGAAAAAAATCAAACGCGGCAAAAAAATCTACAACCCGCAGCCCGAACCCGCGCACGCCGGCATCCTGCCGGGACACCCGCCGCCGCCAGTCGCGCAGGGCGGGGCGGAGGAGCCGCCTTTCATTACAATACCGCCCGTCGCCGAAACGCGTTTTTTCGTATCGGCGGAGCCGCACGAAGGGCAAGGGACGTTTTTGTCCCGGTCGCCGCCGGTGACAAGCTCCTCAAAGAAGTTTTCGCATTTATCGCATTTGTATTCGTAAATAGGCATTGGGCAAGGGGCTCCTGTTGGGGCGGTTATAGTGTTATTTGTTATAATATACATCATAAAATCAAAATAAAAAAATGATTTTGATTTTGACCCTAATTTTTATATTATATTATTGTTTTACTGACAAACCCGTATTCTCGGAGACCGGCCGGTTATGAAAAAACAATCGGGACAATCGGAAGAAGATAAAAAAACTGACGACACCGCGGAATCCGCGCCTGTCAACCGCCGGGATTTTATGAAGACGGCGTGCAGGGCGCTTGCGCTCGCCGTTATGGCGGTAGGGTTTCGCAGGCTCGTGAATCTCGACGGCGGCGAGATGGTGTGGCAGATTGACCCCAAAAAGTGTATCCACTGCGGGCGCTGCGCCACCGATTGCGTGCGCGACCAGTCGGCGGTACGGTGCGTGCGCGCGTTTGACGTCTGCGGGTACTGCAAGCTGTGCGGCGGGTATCACCGCATAAGCTCGGGGCGGTTAGACACGGCGGCGGAGAATCAGCTCTGCCCGACGGGCGCGCTGGTGCGCACATACATAGAGGAGCCGTTTTACGAGTACCGCGTAATAGAAGAACTGTGCAACGGGTGCGGCCTGTGCGCCAAGGGGTGTACCGCGTTTGGCAACGGGTCGCTTTATTTGCAGATACGCCATCACCTGTGCGCGGGGTGCAACGAGTGCAGGATCGCGGTGAATTGCCCGGCGCAGGCGATCAGCCAGATAAGTTCTCGCAACCCGTACGTTTCGCCGATGTGATGGGGGCGATGATGAGAAAAAAAACTATCACAAACAGCCGCCGCCAACAAATTGCTTCGGCAACGCTGCGCGCCGGTAAGTTCGCGGCCTGCCTTATCATATTATTATTTGCGGCGGCAGCGCTGGGGTCCGACCGTTTTCCGCGGCCTGAGTTTCAGACCGGTTATGAAATCCCGCCAAATGAGCTGGGAGTCGCGCGGGCGGCGTTTCTGTTTTATATTGACGCGGCGGTGCTCTTCGCCGCGCTGTGCGCCGCGTCCTACCTTGTTCTCAAAAAAAGGTCGCGCAAGGGCGTACTGGCGCTCATGCTGTTTTCGGCCGTCTATTTTGGATTTTACAAAAAGGGCTGCGTCTGCTCGCTCGGCTCCATCCAGAACATAACGGCGGCGGTGTTTTCGAACTATCAGGTATCCATCACCGTATTTTTGATATTCGCCCTGCCGCTCGTTTTCGCGCTCTTCTTCGGGCGGGTCTTTTGCTCCGGCGTTTGCCCGTTAGGCGCGTTGCAGGATATTGCCGCGGTCAGGGCGAAAAAGGTTCCGGCGCGGCTTTCAGCCGTGCTCGGCTTTATCCCGCATATTTATCTCGGGCTGGCGATCCTCTTCGCCGCGACCGGCGGCGGTTTTATCATTTGCAGATTCGACCCCTTCGTAGGCATTTTCCGCCTGAGCGCCCCATTTGGGATGATGCTTGTGAGCGTGGGGATATTGCTGCTCGGAATATTTATCGCCCGTCCGTACTGCCGCTATCTTTGCCCTTACGGGGTGATTCTCGGGTGGATGTCGGCGTTTTCAAAATACCGTGTGAAAATCTGTTCCGCCACGTGCGCGGGTTGCAGGCTGTGCGAAAATTCCTGCCCGGCCGACGCGATACTCCCGCCGACGACAGACCCCGTCAATGAGGAGCGCAGCCGGTCGCTTTTGCGCCTTAAAACATATATCGCGCTGCTGCCGGTATGGATTATCGCCGGAGCGGCCGCCGGATGGTTTTCGGCTGACATCGTTTCGTCATTCCATCCCGACGTAAAACTTTTGCGCGTCGTGGAACTCGACCAAGCCGGCGCCGCGGGCGCAAGGTCGCTTGAAAGCGAAGGCTTGCGGATTGACGCCGAAGTCATAACGGTATTAAGGGCGCGGTCGGACGCCGCCAAAAAAAGCTTCAAGTTGGGGATGGTCATTCTCGGCGTTTATTTGGGAATAGTCGCCGGCGCCCGCTCCATCCGCCGGTCAACATTTAAGAAACGGGCTTGCTACGAAGCCGATCCGGTAACGTGCGTGAGCTGCGGGCGGTGCTACGGATATTGCCCGAAAGGAACAAACAGTGCGATTCAATAAAAAAACTCTCGACCAGATACTCAAAGGCGTCCAGTGGCCGTCTGCCGCCGCCTGCCTGACAATCGGCATTTTGCTTGCCGCGACAATTGTCCAAACGAAAATTCACGCCCCGATTACCGGCAGCGACTTCTCAACCATTCATCAGCTAATCGACAGAAATCCGGCCGAGCAGGACCTGAGAGACGAGATTAGGGCGCTGGATATGCTTGCCCGCAAAGCCTACTTCACATCCATGCACCAGTTGCGCACGGGGACGCTGCTGTTTTTTATCGCGCTTGCCATGTTTTTAATCTCATGGAATATCCGCACAACGCTCTACCCCCCGCTCCCGCCCGAACCCGGCGAAAAGAGGGCATGGTGGACGGCGCAGACACGGTCGGCGAAAACCGCGGCAATGGCGACGGCGGTAATTATCGCCGTATCAATTACAGGCGGCGTTATACATAAATTCTCATCGGCGCCAGCGGCAATCCCCGAAGTGGTTTTAGAGGAAGAGGAGATTATCGACACCGAACAGTTTATTTTCTGGTGGATGAATTTCAGAGGCCCGGGCGGAATCGGGGTCGCGACCTATACAAACGCCCCGATGTTGTTTGACGGCGAGGCAATGGCGGGCATACGGTGGAAAACCAAAACCCCATTGGAAGGGTTTAGCTCTCCAGTCGTCTATGAAAACAGAATCTATTTGACAGGCGGGTCGGCGGACAGCCGCCAGGTTTTTTCTTTTGATGTCGAGGACGGGAGGCTGCTCTGGACGTATGACGTTAGAGTTGCTGGTGATGATTTGGAAGTTCCAAAGGTTGACAGGGAGACCGGATACGCCGCCCCGTCGGTCGCCTGCGACGGCCGGCGCGTGTACGCGATTTTTGCCACCGGCGAACTTGTCGCGCTTACGCTTGATGGGGAACACGTCTGGTCGAAATTTTTGGGCGTGCCGGATAATCACTACGGGCATTCGTCGTCGCTCATGGTGCACGACGGCATACTGTTTGTGCAGTTTGACCAGTATGACACAGGGAAACTTTTCGCGATAAACGGTAGAACCGGCAACGTCGTTTGGGAAGCGCCGCGGGAGATTCTTTCGTGGGCGTCGCCTATTATTGTAAACACCGGCAGCCGCTACGAGCTTATACTGTTAGATAACGATTTCGTAACATCTTACGACCCCGCCACCGGCACAAAGCTGTGGAGCCACGACTGTATGCACGGCGAGGTAGGCCCGTCTCCGGCGTTCGCTTCCGGCCTCGTATCCGTCGCCAACGAATACGCCATAGCCGGCAGCATAGACGCGGCCAATCCGGGCGAAGACGGCGTCCCGCCGATGTTATGGCGCATGCGCGGCGATCTTCCGAATACGGCAAGCCCTTTGAGCGTCGATTCACTTTTGTTTTTAGCGACCGCGACCGGAACGGTAATTTGCCACAACAACCGCGACGGGACAATTTTGTGGAAGCATGATTTCGACCGCGGGTTCTACTCGTCGCCGATTGCCGTCGGCAACAATGTTTTCCTTTTCGACCGCAACGGCGTAATGCACGTGTTCGAAGCGTCGGCGGAGTTTAACCTGATCGCGTCGTCGGCAATCGGAGAACCGGTAACAACAACCCCCGCCGTGCTCGACGGGTACATTATCATCCGCGGGGACAGCTATCTGTACAGAATCGACGGAATTGATATTAGCGGTACCGGCGATACAGATGTTAGTGAAGCTGATACCGATAATGTTGACGTTACAGATACGAATAGCGCGGGCGGCGTGAATAATATCAGCAATGCCGGTAATGTTAATAACACAAGCAGCGTTAATAACACAAGCGGTACACGCAACGCGCGTAATGTTGCTAATGTCAGTAATGTTAATACTGTAAATAACGCCAGAACAGTGAGCGATGAAAGTAACGAAAGCGGCGAGAGTAACGAGGCTCATTGGGATTATGAGGGTGATTATTGAAATGCTATGAGACAGCAGATGGACATTTGAGGCGGCTTCGACAACTTGTTTATCTCGGCGAAGCCAACCTCAGCCGCCGGAAGTGCCGTTGCCTGAGCTTGTCGAAGGCAACATCACCGGCAGACAGCTTTCAAGCGGAATGAAGTATCGCGCGTTCCAGCGCTCTCGTAAACCTCAAAAAACTTGCGGCAACCTTGCGGCATAAAGTATTTTCATTGAAAAAGAGAGAAAGGGGCCAAAACCATGATAATAGCCAATCCGCTTTACGATACCGCCTTTAAGGAACTTGTGCGAGACCCTGACGTTGCCAAGGCGATAATTGGGACGCTTTTGGGGACTGAGGTACTCGAAGTTGAGCTGAATGTGACTGAACGGAACAGGCCTATGGCTGAAAACGACAAGTTCCCGAGGTCTATCCGTCTCGATTACTGCGCTACGATACTGAACGAGGCCGGTGAAAAGCAGCAAATACTCATTGAGATACAGAAGTCTACCGGCCCCGAGAACATTTTGAGGTTCCGGGAGTATTTGGCGCTTGCCGGGTACAAGCCGAAACCGGAAGAGAAAGG
>JAITFQ010000120.1 GCA_031281225.1 Chitinispirillales bacterium | reverse complement strand
CGAGCGCGGCGGCGATCTCCGCTATGATGTCGATCCGTCCGACGGACGCCAGCACCTCGAACGCGAGGATGCAGAGCGCGTCGCCGCCGAGGACGGCCAGCGCCTCGCCAAACGCCTTGTGCGCCGTGGGCTTGCCGCGCCGGAAGTCGTCGTCGTCCATGCAGGGGAGGTCGTCGTGAATGAGCGAAAAAGTGTGCAGCATCTCTATTGCCGCCGCGACTTTCAGCGCCTTAGTGTCGCCGAATCTCCCGCCGCACGCTTCAAAAGCCGCCATGACTAAACAAGCCCGCACCCGCTTCCCGCCGGCAAAACTCGAGTAGCGCATGAGGGAATGGATGGATGTGGGATACTGCGTTTCAGGTGGGAGCACCTGCTCAAGCGTCGAGTTGACCGCTTCGTTCACTTCTTTGATATACGTCTTGAGTTCATCCATCGGTATTGCCTCCGCCAATAAACGATTCGAGGCTTTCGCCCAGAACCTTGGTTATAAATTCTCCGCTTTCGCCCTTGGTAAGTTCCATTAACCTGCCGCGCGCGCCTTTCAGGTGGGTGTCGCATGAACGCAATAGCCCAATCCCGTTCTCAAAACACGCCAGCGCCTCGTCGAGCGCGAGGTCGCCCCGCTCAAGCCGCTTCGTAATCCCCTCAAGCTCCGAAAGCGCTTCCTCAAAATCGGGAGTTTTTTTTTTCGTTTTTTTTGCAGGTGCGGCTGTCATGCCTATAAATATACATCTCGGTACGCCGGCTTAAAAATTTTTTTTTAATTGTGAGTATACGATGTGTGTCCGGCGCATTTACACGTGTGTCCTAAAAATTTTTTATTTGTGAATATACGTTGCTTTTCTTAGGTTCATTAAATTATATTTATAGATTGTCTGTCACCCTGAAACCCTTACAGGACAAAACCATGCCTATTCGTTCAATGACAGGTTTCGGCTTAGCCGAGGCCGCCGCGCCCTCGGGGACTTACAGGGTGGAGATACGCGGGGTCAACAACCGGTATCAGGAGATACAGGTGCGCCTGCCCAAGTTTGCCGCCAATCTTGAAACCAAGGTAAAGAAAGAACTGTCGTCAATCGTCTCCCGCGGAAGCATAAATATTTTCATATCCTGCGAACGGGGCGAGGTTGAAGCCTGTGAGCTGTCGTGGGATAAGTCCGCTATTGACAATTACTTACGTGTTTTGAACGAGATAAAGAGCGAATACAGCCTCGGCGGCGAAATCCGCCTTTCCGATCTGTTGCGTTTTGGCGATTTCATAAAAAGCGGCTCTGTGACCTACACCGAAGAAACCCTTTGGAAGCACCTGCGCCCTGCCGTAATTTCGGCAATCAAAGCCTTTCAGGAATCCCGCGAGCAAGAGGGCGCACAGTTGGTAAAAGACCTGAAAAAAATACTGAAAGAGATTACCAAAACCTTGCAGTTAATTGAGAAGCGCGCCCCCGAACGGGTAAAAGAATACCGCGCTTCCCTGACCGCGCGCGTGGAGAAACTGATCGCCGACCAGCCCGACCCCCAGCGCATAGCCGCCGAGGTGGCCCTGATGGCCGAGCGTCTCGACATCACCGAAGAAACCACACGCCTGTGCGCCCACATAGAAAAATTCAGCGCCGACTTCAAACAGGACGAGCCGGTAGGCAAGCGCATGGGCTTCTTATTACAGGAGATGAACCGGGAAGCCAACACCATAGGCTCCAAAGCCAACGACACCGAAATCGCCCATTGGTCGGTCACTCTTAAAGAGAACATTGAAAAAATAAGGGAGCAGATTCAGAATATAGAATAGTGTTTTGACTTTGATTTTGATTCTAAAAACCATATAAAAAATATTTGGAGGTTTTAATGTCCGAACTGTATGAGTTGGAGATTGAAAAGCTTGAAAAAAGGGGAGTGAGCCGCTACAAAGCCGTCCTCATGGCCTCTCAGGAAGCGCGCTACATCAACAACCAGCAGCGCTTAGGCAACCTTGAGTCCAAGGAGAAGCCTACTACGCTCGCCCTGAAAAAACTGTTTGAGGGCAGGATAGTAGAGGACTTGGAAGACTAACAGCCACAACGTCTTACAATGAACGATACCCGCAAAGTCGTCATAGGGATAACGGGGGGGATAGCGGCTTACAAAGTCCCCCTTTTGGTCCGCTTGCTGCATAAAAACGGTTGCGAGGTCAAGACCGTGATGACCGCCGCCGCGAAGCCGCTTGTCGGCGTGGAGGCGTTGCGTACGCTATCCGGGAATCCGGTGTATCTTGACGGCGAATCCTATTATGATATGGGCCATATCCGTCTCTCCGACTGGGCGGACGTGTTGCTGATATGCCCGGCGACCGCCAATACCATCGCCAAAATCGCCTGCGGCATCGCCGACAATTTGCTGACGACTCTCTCGCTTTCCGTCCCCGAAGAAAAAATTATTGTCGCGCCGGCCATGAACTGCGTCATGTGGGCTAATGGGGCGACGCAGGCCAATATCAATATATTGGTTGATAGAGGGATTACGGTTCTCCCAGTTGAGGACGGGGAGCTGGCCTGCGGGGTTTCGGGCCCGGGGCGGATGATTGGGGTTGAGGAGATCGCGCGGCGCGTGCTGGCGCATGGCGGGGGGGCGGGGGAATCAATGTCCCGATTGCTTGAGGGAAAAAATGTTTTGATATCGTCTGGCCCTACGGAGGAGCCGATTGACCCCGTGCGCGTGATTACGAATAAATCGTCCGGTAAGATGGGCGCGGCGCTTGCCCGGGCCGCGTTGTCGTCAGGCGCGAGGGTGACGGTTGTCAGCGGCCCGGCGTCGGAACCGCTTCCGGCGGGCGCGGAGGTTGTTTCCGTCAGAACCGCGGCGGAGATGGGGCGGGAAATGGGGGAGAGGTTCGGGGCGGCGGATATTTGCGTGATGGCGGCGGCGGTAAGCGATTACAGGCCCGTCAACTCTTCGGATACCAAGCTACACCGGTCGGACAATAAAAACATAACGCTCGAATTGACGCCCAACCCCGATATTCTGGCAAAACTCGGCGCGGCGAAAAGGCCGGATCAGCTATTAGTCGGATTTTCGCTTGAAAGCGGGGATGATGTCAGCCGCGCCGAGGCTAAGATGAAAAGGAAAAATTGCGACGTGATGGTCTATAACCGGGTCGACGCCGCGCTCGGCGGGGACAGCACCTGTTTTACGCTGCTCTTCGCGGACGGTAGAAAAGAGAGTTTTTCGGTGATGGATAAAACCGAGGCGGCAAAAATTATCCTTGCGAATGTCATAAATTTGGCTATATGTAACTAAGCGACGGTTACATACTTCCACTCCCCAATATTCCGCTTCTCGCTATCAAAATTCACCCCTACCTTGGAATTCCCCTCCTTGGAGGGGTGCCCGTAGGGCGGGGTGGTTATACAGCGTGAACTCGCGCCGTTTCGTGCGCTGCCTGAGGTAAGAGGCTGCGTCGCGCAAACATTCAAGCGCTGATCTTTTCTTTCAAACAGAATAATTCATTTTTATCATACTCGTAAAGCCCCCAATATCCTGTTTCTTCTTCCAAAACATACGCGTAATCATTGTATTGTTTAAGAATCGGTCCTAAATTTTCAATCTTTCCGAGTGTAAAATCTGTCTCTAAAAAAGAGCCACATTTATTATTTTGAAAAATAGCGTGCGCTCTTTCAACGTCATCTGGAGTTTTTAAGAAATTATAGATTTCTTGCCCTAGCACTTTTGGTGAGCCATCACTATTCACATACCATAACTGCTGATACCCGCCTTCTTTTCTTTTAATACTGATTGTAGCCCGTGTTCCCATTTCTTCCATCCTCCCAAAATAAAAAGGTGAATAATAATAATATATCAGTTTAAATATAATTACTGGGATGGGATAAAAAAATCAAAAATTATATTTTTTTACCCGCCCGTTCACGCTCCACAACATATTTACTTTACAAAGTCCCGCGCTATGATGTAAATTTGACGTATATTGATATTATATTTATTATAAAACGCTTAAACTGTATGGAGAGAATAATTGAACAAACACATTTTAACAGACTTGACAGGAAAACCCGTAACCGTAACGGTCAGCAGCCGCGGGATAATGTCGATAAAACAAAAAGACGGGACGCATCGGACCAAGCTGAGCGATAATTTGGCTAAGCATTTTTTGAAGCAGTTGAAGGAGATTGGGAGCGAGGGGGGTGAAGTGAGTTAGAAGATTTTTTTATGGAGGTAAAAAAACAAAAAAGTGTTAATAGGCGTCATCCCATGATATATTTTGCATGAATAGCAGGTTATTGGTAGAGGAAACACTTAAAGTACATCAAACTCAAACCAATGGAGGTTGCAGTATGAGTAGGCGGTTGTTTTGCGTGTTTTTCGGTGTGGTCATCTCGGCGCTGGGGTTGGCGGGGTGCGGTGGCGGTAATAATCAAGGCGGTGGTGATGGTAATACTTTTACCGATCCGCGCGATAATCAGACTTATCGTACCGTTCGGGTTGGTAATTTGACCTGGATGGCCCAGAACCTGAATTTTCAGACTAGTAATTCCTGGTGTTATGATAATGATGAAAGTAATTGTCAGAAATATGGCCGTCTTTATGATTGGAATACTGCTTTGACAGCCTGTCCTGCGGGTTGGCGTTTGCCTACGAATGATGATTGGGATAATTTGGTTCAGGCCGCTGGTGGTGATGATGTGGCGGGTACAAAACTTAAATCAGCGTCACCGGCTTGGAATGGTACAGATGATTTTGGTTTTTCGGCTCTGCCCGGCGGCCACGGTTGGAGTGGCGATTTCCTCAATGCCGGCAACTTCGGCCGCTGGTGGAGCGCTACGGAGCACGACGCGGGCGGCGTGTGGGGCCGGAACATGCACTGGGACTACAGCTTCGTGGACGCGTACTGGTACCATAAGACGACCCTGTTCTCCCTGCGTTGCCTTCGGGACAATGCGGCTCCGAGATAGCGTAGCAATCACGGAGCCGTCCCCCCGAGCCGCTTTTAGCGGCACGAGGGGGTTGTTTTTTATACCTCAACGTCCACATACTTCCACTCCCCAATATTCCTTTTCTCGCTATCAAAATTCACCCCCACCTTAAACAGTTTCTTCCCGCTCCCCGTCCACGGCAGTAGATATTCCTTCGTATCAATCTGCGCTAACGCTTCGTCGGCAGTTTTGTCTAACTTGAACTCGAAGCAGTACACAAAATTCTTAGTCTCGACAAGCGTGTCCATCCGCCCGTCCGCGATTCGCACTTCCGAACGGCAGTTGAGGCCGAGCATCGAAAAAATCAGATGTACCACGGTTTGATAGTAATTTTCCGTTTCCTTGATGATGTCATAAGGGATAGACGCCAAGTATTGGCGTATGGCCTCTACCGCTTCCTCTATCTCGCCGTCTTCAAGAGCGTCGGGCAATTTGAAGATTAGCGCGCGCGACCTGTCTGCCGGGACTTGAAGGTATTGTTCAATCAGGGATGTCGAAAAACAGGAGCGCACTTCTATGTTCGGAAAGTCGAGCGTGTAACGGCTTTTATCGTCGTTGTAGTCTGTTATCGTTAAGTAGCCGCTTTGGTACAGCACCGGTTCCGCTTTCATGTGTTCGACATCATACTTGCAAAATTCTCTGTATCCAACCTGCATCTTGCTTAGATTGACGATATTTATCTTTTGGTCGGTAATCAGTTTCACCAAAAAATCGGGCGTGCCGGTCTCGTACCAGTAGGGGGCAAATTTACCGTTTTTCTTAAAGTGATTGAGCAAGCCGAAAGGGTTGTACACTTTAAGCGGCTTTTCCGAAAACCGGTAACCATTGTAATACTGGCGCAGATTCTCCATGTATTCTTCCCTGTTCCTGCCGGTTTCTTTTAGAATTGCCCCGATCTCCGGCTCGAAGTTCTGCTCCAACTCTTCCTGGGTGATGCCGCAGATGTCCGCATAGCAGGGGTCGAGGGTCAGGTCGTCCAAGTGGTTCAAGTCGGAGAACACGCTCACTTGTGAAAACTTGGTCACGCCGGTAAGGAGCAGGAAACGCAAGTATGGGTCGGATGGTTTGAGGACACCGTAAAACCCCTTGAGTATCTCCCTGACCTGCTTATGAAGCTCCATCTTGCTGATAGTTTCGAGCAGGGGTTTGTCGTACTCGTCGATGATTACCACGGCCCTTTCGCCGGCTTTACTGCAAGCCATTTCTATCAAATTAGCAAATTGATCGGCGTGAGTACCGCCGCTAAGAACTAAATCGAACTTCCTGGCCTCTCTTTCCAACTCACGCGAGAGCGCCGAGTACAGAGCCTCTATGCCTGTTGGGTAAAAGCCGGCGTTCAAGTCGATTCTTATTACCGGATGCTTCTTCCAACCCCACTCAAGCGAGTCGATAGCCAGCGCCGGTCGCCCCGCAATCTCGCCGAACAGCTCCCGCCGCCCCTCAAAAACAGCCCCAAGCGTCGAACACAAAAGCGATTTGCCGAAACGGCGCGGGCGGGAAAGGAAAAAAGGCTGCCCGGAGCCGGTGAGAAGCTCGTGGATACGGGCCGTCTTGTCCACATAAACAAAACCGCTCTCGCGGAGCTTGGGAAAATCCTGAATACCGATGGGGAGTAATTGTTTCATGTACATAAAATACAATATCGCGCAGGGAAAATCAAGATGTTAAATTCAATTTTTACCCCCATTTTTCTCACTAAATCATTTTTTTTCAAAAAAAATCATTTTCCAGTGGCACTTTTGCGCTGCTCGGAGTATTTAATAGATGGATCCAAGAAATATGGACGCGGCGCGGTAACGCCGGGTTCCCGAACGATTTCAAATTTAAACTGAAGGAGGTAGAATATGCCGATGGGTAAAAATATGAGATATAAAGTTTTGATTAAAAAATGTGAAGATCCACAGACGGCTTCCGCGATTGCGGCGGAAGTAGCCCGATGGTCCGGCAGCGCGTCCGATGTAGTATACAACGCGATTACGCAGAAAGATATCTGCGTAAGGAGAGAAGCTGATGAGGCAGAAGCCCGGAGCTTGCAGGTTCAGTTTAGCGCGGCGGGCGCTCAGGTGGAAGTAGTCCCTGCTGACGACGGCGCCGGCATGTCGGTTGCCGCCGCCGCAGCCGCTGCGTCGGTCGTCATGCCCGCCGTCGCAGTGGCCGCGGGCGTTGCGCCCGCGCCGCAACCGCGGGACAATGAGGATGACGATGAACCGGGCCGAGTCCTTACCGATGATGAATACGCGGAGATGCTCAAGCAGCGCCCCGACGTATTTCATATTGAGAAAGCGTCCGGCACAAGGAATACCCAGCTTGTCTGTATGATAATGGCAATCGCCATGGGTATTTTTTTGAGTACGCGGGAAGCTGTAGCGATTGTCGCCGCCGACTTTTTCGACAGGATGCCCCAGCCGGAGCGTAATACCGTACTCAGCAAGGAGCTTGTGGAGAGGCAAGAGGAGATCGCGGCCAAAGAAGAGCGGAAACAGGAGGAGGCCCCAACCGACCGGAAGACTTTAAGGCCTACTGAGTCTCGAGGTCAAAACGCGCAGGGTGGTGGCGGCGGCGACCCAAGGTCGCGCGTTACGCAGGTGGGTGTTCTCGGTATTATCGGGGGTAAGATTACGGGTAAGACCGTAGCCTCGGCCGATATCTTTGGTCAGGGCGGTTTTGCAACGGATATCGACGCTATCCTCTCTGGTGTTGGCGGCCTCAGGCCCGGCGCCGACGGCGGCTCAGGCCGGGCTGGGGTCAGCGGTATCGGTTTTGGCGACGGTGTCGGTTCCGGTTTCGGCACGACCGGTATGGGCGGCGTCGGCGATCTTCTCGACGGCCTCATGAACAGCAGGGGCGGGGGCGGAAACCTCGATCTCAAAACGCGTGGTGAAATTAGAGTTTCATCACCTCAGATTCAAATAGGCGGAGCGCTCTCAGGCGGCAGAAGCCGCATCAGTATCCAGCGCGTCGTTTTGCAGAACATGGCCGCGCTGCGCCACGCCTACAACAGGCGCCTGCGTGACAACCCCGGACTTGCCGGCAGAATCACCGTCAGGTTCGCTATCGACGAGTTCGGAAGCGTAACTTTCGCCCAAATGGTAGAGTCTACAATGAACGATCACGAGCTTGAGAGGCTCATTGTGGAAAGGGTGCACACTTGGAGGTTTGAGAAGATTGACAAGCCGGGCGACATAACGGAAGTTACCTATCCGTTCGTCTTCACGCAGTAATGTTTGACCGTGTCGGCACGGGGGCGGGTTTGCGCCTGTCCCCCTTTCTTATTGTAAATGTGAAATTTTGGGGATAACCGCGCGCTGAAAAAATAATAAAAATATGTTGACTTTCATTATACCGGTGATTTATTTTGAATGCACGGCGCCGAAGGATACAGCCCGTAAAGGGCCTCAATATTATGCGGCGGTAGAAACTTCCATTTGAGGGCGGAATTATGGTGTTGGCGGCAATTACAGCGTTGCCCGCAAAAGCGGCGATATTGCAGAAAGCGCGTACTGACGGTGGGCGCATAGGGGTTGGTGTTACCATGAACACAAATACCCCCCCCCCCCCCCCCCCCCCCCCCCAAGCAAGCCACGCCACAGCACCGTCGCCACCACCCTCCCTCACAACTCCCTGG
>JAITFQ010000116.1 GCA_031281225.1 Chitinispirillales bacterium | reverse complement strand
AAAAAAAAAAGGGGACTGGTCGATGTCGATCACCTTGTCGAGGTGCGACAGGCCGGATATGCTTTTGTGGGGGAGGGCGGTTACTTTTGAGTTGTACAGTTTTTTCTGCAATGACGGATACAGGGTCTGGTTGACGAGCGAGCTTTTCCCCGAACCCGATACGCCTGTCACGCAGACGAGCATTCCTAACGGGAACGATACGTCGACGCTTTTCAGGTTGTTCCCCGCCGCGCCGCTTATCTTGATCGCCGCGCCGCTGCCGGGCCTCCTTTTTTTGGGGATGGGGATCGACCGCTTCCCCGACATGTAGCGGCCGGTCAGCGATTTGGCGGACTTTGCCACGGCGGAGGGTTTGCCGCATGCGACGACCTCGCCGCCGTGCGTCCCGGCGCCGGGGCCTATGTCTATTAGATAGTCGGCGGCCATGATCGTTTCCATATCGTGCTCGATGACGACGACCGTGTTGTCGAGGTCGCGCAGCGCGGTGAGCGTCGCGAGCAGGCGGGCGTTGTCGCGCGGGTGGAGGCCGATGCTCGGCTCGTCCAATATATAGAGTACGCCCGTCAGCCTCGAACCTATCTGCGTCGCCAAGCGGATACGCTGGGACTCGCCGCCGGAGAGGGTGGAGGCGGTGCGGCTGAGGGTCAGGTACGACAGGCCAACGTCGTTGAGAAAACCGAGGCGTTGGAGGATTTCGCGGATAATCGGTTTTGATATCTCTTTGGCGTGGCCCTTGGGGCTGTAGTTCTGGAAAAATTCCAGCGCGGACTCGATAGACATTTTTGATATTTCGGCGATGTTTTTCTTGTCGACCAATATCGCTAAAACCTGTTTTCTGTAACGTGTTCCTAAGCAGGACGGGCAGTTTTTTTGCGACATGAAACTCTCTATCCACCGCCTGATGTCTTCCGAGGCCGTGTCTTTGTAGCGCCTTAGCAGATTGGGGATGACCCCCTCGAAAACCCTGTTGAAGCGGGCGTGGCTTTTGCCGTCTTTGCCGTCGAAGACCACCTCGATTTTTTCGTCGCCGGTTCCGTGCAGCAGGATGTTTTTATGGTGCGCCGACAGAGATTTATACGGTACGTCCATCGGTATCCTGTACCGCTTGCACACCGCGTTGAGCATTTGGTTGTTCCATCCGCCGTCGATGTAGGCGCCGTTCCACGGGATTATCGCGCCGCCGGATATGGTCTCCGACTGATCCGGCGCCACGAGGTCGGGGTCGACCTCCATGAGGAAGCCGAGGCCGTGGCACTCCTCGCACGCGCCCTGCGGGCTGTTGAACGAAAACATGGCCGGCGTGGGGGCGTCGCAGCTTATCCCGCAAACGGGGCAGGCGAGGCGCTGGGAAAAGAGCATTTCCTCTTTTTTGGCTGGGATGTCGGCGATGACGGTTTCGGCAGCGCTTATTGACAGCGCGGTTTCAAGCGATTCGGCCAGGCGTGAGGCGATGGTTTTGGAATTGACGAGGCGGTCGACGACCACTTCTATATTGTGCTTCTTATTTTTGTCCATCGGGATATCGTCGTCGATCGAGTATATAACCCCGTTGACCCGTATCCTGACATAGCCGCTCTTTTGCAGTTTGGCAATGAGTTCTTTGTGAGAGCCTTTGCGGTTGCTGACGACGGGCGCGAGGATTTGGAATTTTGTCCCCTCGTCGAGCGCCAGTATTCTGTCTGTAATCTCCTGTACCGACTGCCGCGCGATGACCCGCCCGCACTCGTAGCACGTCGGCGTCCCTACGCGGGCGTAGAGCAGGCGGAGGTAGTCGTGAATCTCGGTGACCGTCCCCACCGTCGAGCGCGGGTTGTGGCTCGTCGTCTTTTGTTCTATTGATATGGCGGGGGAGAGGCCGTCGATCTGGTCGACGTCCGGTTTCTCCATCAGCCCTAAAAACTGCCGGGCGTAGGCGGAGAGCGATTCGACGTACCGGCGCTGGCATTCGGAATACAGGGTGTCGAAAGCGAGGGACGACTTCCCCGACCCGGACAGCCCTGTTATCACGGTCAAACTGTTGCGCGGTATCGTCACGTCGATATTTTTCAGGTTGTGAACCCGCGCGCCTTTTATCTCTATGTTACGCATTGTGCCTACTGTTACCGTTCACCGCTCTTCTGCCTGTTCAACAGCCCGCGCATATTTTTTGCGCTGAACGGATTTTCCCTCATTTTCCTGAGTGCGGGCGCGGCGCCAGAACCTTTTTTTTCCATAGAGAAATCATCAAGTTCCGGATATACGCCGGCGGTTTTTGTGTATGTATCTATATAGGTAACGGAGCCATATTGGTCAAATATCGTTAAGGTATTGCCATTGCTCGATACGGCAAAATGAAATGTTTCATCAAACATGGTCAGTAAATTGCCATTCACGGAGTATTCTAACAGGTCCTCAACCTCCCAAACGCCGCTATAATCCACGATATGCAGGGCGATGCCGTCCGGCAGAAATATAAATCCATCGAGATTTCCGACTTCATATATATGGCCGTCTGTCCACGCTTCGCCTTCGGGGAGGATAACGTTGCCGCCGGTCGGGGTGGGAGGGGGAGTAACGTTTACGCCGGTGGTTCTTGTATATGTACCCACATAATCGTCCTCATAAAATATCGTCAAGGTATCCCCATTGTTCGATATGCTAAAATCCTCGATGCCCGGCGCGGTTATTGTGCCGCCGCGTAGGGAATACTCGAATTGGCCGAAAACCATCCAGTCGCCGGAATAGTCATGGATTAATAAAGCCGTACCGTTTGGTTGAAATATAATCCCGTCAAGATTTCCGGATTCATATATATGGCCGTCCGTCCACGCTTGCCCTGCTGGGAGTACAATCCCGCCGACATTATTGTCGTTACCGGAATCACCGCAACCCGTCAAAACGAGTGCTCCGACAATCATTGCGGCTACGCTAAAAAACATTCTTGCTGTCCTGCTCATACTGCCTCCTTGTGAGAATAATAGTTTTGGTTAAGAAATATCGCTATGGTATGATTCGTGCGCCCCGTTCACCGCATCCATCACCTTTCCTGTGTCGAACGGTTTGAAGAGGCACGGGAATTTCATTGTTTTGTTAATTTTGACGAGAGTGTGCTTGGGGTTGTATCCGAATCCGGTCATCACCGCAATCTGGCACAAGTCGCCCCGCGCCCTGACCTCGTTTATGAACTCGTAGCCGTCCATCTCCGGCATTGCGATGTCGGTGATTACCAGAAAGTAGGCGCGTGCGGCGAGTTCCTCGAACGCCTGGTCGACCGTTGGCGCCGCGGTTACCTCCCAGCCCATCGTTTCCAGGTATATCCTCAAAAATTCGAGGACGTCCGTTTCGTCGTCGACGACTAAAATGCGCTTATTTTTTTCTTTTGAAGAGCTCATGCGTTTTGTCTATCAATTCCTGCTTTCCGAATGGTTTCGCGATGTACGCGTCCGCATTCATTATGTGAAGGCCGACCATCTGGTCTAACTGCTGGCCCTTGCCCGACAGTATCGCTATCGGCATATCCTTGAACGATTTGTCGGCGCGGATTTGCTTGAATACCGCCCAACCGTCGAGCTTGGGCATGCACAGGTCGAGAAGCACGGCGTCGGGCCGGTACTCCTTTACCTTGTTGTATGCCTGCTCGGAGTCGAGGACGGCGTCCACCTCAAACGCGTCTGTTTCCAGCACGAGTTTGACGAGATCGGCGTAGTCCTTATCGTCCTCAATGACTAAAATTTTCTTTTTCGCCCCCATACCCCCCAGCCTCACTTTCTTGAAAACTCTACAAACAGCCATTTCCAGTACCGCAACGCGACCGCGAAAGCCGCGGCGGCGGCGGCGAACCTTATGGAATTCGTTAATATCGGTATAAAGCTAAAACTCAGCGGCGCGGGGATAGTTTCAAGCCCGGATGCCGCGACGATCGCTATCGACGTGACGAAAAAAACTATGTAATAGGGCCGTATGTGCATGGCGGCCCCCAAGCGCTTGCTCAGATAAGCCAAAACGAGCATCATGGCGACCGCGGTCGCGTCAAAAAAGAATAACGGTTGTTCGTATATCATATTATCTCGTCCTTCTCATCGACAAAAACAGGCCCACCACGCTGAGCGTCGAACTCATGCTGCAGCCCAAAAGCGATGTCGTTCTCACTATACCCACGTACGCGCCGGCTTCCTTCATAAAGAGGGTGCCGATAAAAACGCCGCCTAAAAGAAGCGACAGCAAAAAACCTATGTACGGGGCGTTACCGTTCACCTTTTTCTGGTAAAAGGCCGATATCAAAAAAGCGACGACGTTCAGCCCCATACAAAAAAAGACGTATCCGGCTACGAGCAGCTCTTCCGCGGTTGTAGAAAATTCCATCGTCCGCTCACTTCTTCCCAAACGCGTTCATGAAAGCGTCCTGCGGCGTGGAGCGGGTGATACCGCTCATGATCCCCTCCTTACCGCTGAACTTTGAAATCACCTCTATCCCCTTGGCCGTCACCCTGAAGCAGCGTATGTCCTTTTGATGGTCGCTCCCGCGCATTTTCAGAAAACAGAGCGCTTTTTCGATAGCGCTGTCTATCTCCACGTATCTTAAAAGTATATATGTATCGACTATAAAGGGTATTTTGCTCGTCATCTGCGACAGGTTTCCGAGTAAACTGTCGTTTTCGCGCAGAAGTATGCTGGCCAGCCCCTCCCGCTTGAGCGCGTTGATAAAGCGCCGCTCAATGTCGCGGAGCTGGTGGGGATCGGTCGTGAGGGTCTCGAAGTGCGTCATCGAATCGATGACGATGCGCTTTACCCCCATCTCTTCAATGATCTTGACGAACTCGCCGTCGGGGTCTTCAAACTCTTCGAGCGCGGTCGCGGGGTCGGAGAAGATCACCTTGAGTTTCCCCTCCGCCTCGAGTTTTTTGAGGTCCCACTTGAACTGCATGGCGTCGTGGTAGTACTGCTGCGGGAACTCCTCGAAGGTGATGATGAGGCCGGGTTCGTTGAACATCGTTATACCGTTGTATATGAACTGCATGCCGAGCGTGGTCTTGCCGGTGCCGGGGGCGCCCTCCACGAGGTTCGCGGAGGATTCGAGGAACCCGCCGCAGATCATGCTGTCTAACGATTTTATCCCAAAGGGTACGCGTTTTTCGGTCATGGCTATATTGCTTCCCGCGAAAACAGGTGCGTTATTATCGCTTTTTGCGCGTGCAGGCGGTTTTCCGCCTCCTCGTACGCCAGCGACGCCGGCGAGTCGAGGACGTCGCAAGTGATCTCTTCCCCGCGGCGGGCGGGGAGGCAGTGCGATACCAGCACGCCCTTGGGGGCGCGGGCTATAAGCCCGGCGTTTACCTGATACGGGGGGAAGACGGCCTTGCGTTTTTGGGTTTCGGCTTCCTGGCCCATGCTTGCCCATACATCAGTATATATAACGTCCGCGTTCTTGACGGCTTCAAAGAGATCGTTGGTGATGTCGAGCCGCCCGCCCGTTTCGGCGCATATCCCGGCGCATATCTTCGCGGTTTCCGCGTGCGGCTCGTAGCCGGCGGGGCTGGCCACGGTGAAGTTGTAGCCTAATTTCGCGCATATAATCATTATGGAGGCGCAGACATTGTTCCCGTCGCCCACGAACACCGCGTTCACCTTCTTGCCGGGGCGCGCTTCCTGCATGGTTAGTCCGAACGCCATCGCCTGGCAGGGGTGGTAGAGGTCGGTCAGTGCGTTTATCACCGGCGCCTTGCATGAAGCCGCGAGCCGCGTGATGGTGTCGTGCGCGAAGGTGCGCGCGACGACGAGGTGCACGATGCGTTCGAGGTTGCGCGCCACGTCCTCCACGCTCTCCCGCGTGCCCATGCCCACCGACTCCGCGGCGAGGTTGACGACATGGCCGCCGAGCTCGTGTATGGCGGCCTCAAATGATATACGCGTGCGCAGGGAGGGCTTTTCGAAGATCATCACCCCGGTCTTGCCTTCGAGCACGCGCCGTTCGGTTCTACCGCGCCCGGCCTTTAGCTCCGCGGCGAGGCGGAGCATGGCGCGTATTTCGTCGGGCGTGTATTCAAGAAGCGTTAAAAAATCTTTTTTCATAATAACCGTGTAAAATTAAAAATAAATAAAATTAAAAATATGAAATTACGACAATCCGTATTACTATATAAAGATAATAAACGGGCAGGCTAAAGGCAAAGAGAAGGTTTTTATTTTTGACTTTTATTTTTAGTTTAATATTTTTGTGTTTGCGCCGTAATTATTTATTTTACGAAAATTTTACTTTTTTCAGCAGAACGGAAAAATAAATAGTATATTTTTGTTGATATTCGAATCTTGAAAAAAATATCAGCAGTTTTACAAGCCCATAATAGTTAGGAGGTTTGTTATGGAGATTACCGAAGTGAGGATTTCGCTGCGCAACGAAGAGAAGCTCAAAGCGTTCGCCAGCATCACCCTCGACAGTTGCCTGGTCGTCCGGGGCCTTAGGGTTATCAACGGCTCCAACGGTTATTTCGTTTCCATGCCGAGCAAGCGCAGGCGTAACGGCATGTACCAGGACATTTTTCACCCAATCAACAACGAAACCCGTAAGTTGATTGAGGACAAGGTGCTCGACGCGTTTGAAGCCGAGCTTAACCGGATGGAAAACATGGAGTATTACGAGGCCGATGGCAGGGAGGATAACGACCTCGAAGATTAGTTCATTTTTTTCTTGACATTTTATGTGCCCGATTAGTATTTTATAGTACTAGGGTGATGTGACGGAAATCCGGGCGGGCGAACGCAGTTCTCCCGCCGCAGGATATCTGTTACACCTCCGGTCACAGAACAAAAAACTAAATTGGGGATGTAAAAACATGGCTAGGAAAAAATTTATTGCTGGTAACTGGAAGATGAATACCACCGCCGACGAAGCCGCCGCGTTAGCCAAGGCCGTTGCGGAAGCCGTAGGCAAGGTAACCGACGTAGACGTCGCCGTATGCCCGCCTTACGTAAACCTGCCCGCCGTCGCGGAAGCCATAAAAGGCTCAAACGTGAAACTCGGCGCACAAGACCTTCACTGGGAAGAAAAAGGCGCGTTTACAGGTAAAATAAGCGCCGCCATGCTCAAATCCGTAGGCGTAACCTGCGTGATTATCGGCCACTCCGAACAGCGCCAATACTTCGGCGAAACCGACGAAACTGTCAACAAAAAGACAAAAGCCGCCCTCGCCGCCGGCCTCCTCCCTATCGTATGCGTAGGCGAAACCCTTGAAGAGCGCGAAAGCGGCAAGATGGACGCCGTAATCGACCGCCAAACCCGCGGCGCTTTCAACGGCATCTCCGCCGCCGAAGCCGCAAAGTGTGTAGTAGCCTACGAACCCGTATGGGCCATAGGCACCGGCAAAACCGCCACGTCCCAGCAAGCCAACGAAGCGCACATATTTATAAGGAATATATTAACCGAACTTTTCGGTAAAGATACCGCCGGCGGCATCCGCATCCAATACGGCGGCAGCATGAAACCCGACAACGCCAAAGAACTGCTGGCCCAGAGCGACGTAGACGGCGGCCTGATAGGCGGCGCCGCCCTGAAAGCAGCCGACTTTGCGGGGATCGTACAACCGAAGTAAAATTTGAGTTACTGTTTTTTAACAAATAAAAAATGTTAGGATTTTCTATGATTTTTGGAATTTTGCTGTTCCTGTTTCTCGCAATCTGCGTGTTGCTCTGCCTCCTGATTCTCGTCCAGTCCGACAAGGGCGGCGGCATATCCGGCGCGCTCGGCGGGCTCAGCGGCGCCAACAGTTTTCTCGGTACGCAGGACACCGCCAACGTGCTGACCAAGGGTACGTACATTTTCGGTTCCGCCTTTCTGGCCCTGTGCATTCTTATGACGTTCTTCGCCCCCGGCGGCGCCACCGCTAAATCGGGGATGCAGAGGCGCGCGGAGAGGGTCCAGTCGGTCACACCCATGCCGGTATCCGCCGGCGGGATGGGTTTTGCCGACGAAAGCGCCGGCGCGGCGGATGCCGCGGTTGGCGGCACCGGCCCGACGATTATTGGCGACATCATTGAAGGCGGGGTTATCAGAACAATGGGCGAAGACGGTGCGCTGATCGACGTTGAAGCCGAACCGGCAGCCGAGTAAAACACTCGGGTCCGTAGGGGTGAGCAGTGTTCGCCCGCTATGTCCGGTCAAAAAAATACGCGGTCGTGGTGGAATTGGTAGACACGCTACTTTGAGGGGGTAGTGGGTGCATGCCTGTGTCGGTTCGAGTCCGACCGACCGCATTTTTATCAACCCGGAGGGGGCGGCGCCCCCTTTCGGGCTCTCTCGAAAGACACGCTCCCTGCGCCTTTGTTTTATCAATCAACATCTCTCACTGTCCCCCTCGTTGTAAGAATGGTGCGATTAAAAAACATTAACACGGGAGAAAAAGATGACTATCGAAGAACAAAACGCCTACTTGACGGCGCACTACGTGGAGGCCATGCGCTACATGGAGAACGCGGAGGGGTTTTTGCGGATGGCGAAGAGGGACGGCCCGCGTTACACCGACAAAAAATACGTCCGCACGGCCTGCGGGACAGCCTACAACGGAGTCCTGATCGCCCTCGACGCATGGCTGTCTATGAAAGGGGTTGCGCCGACGGGCAAAAAAAAGCGGAAATCAATTGAATACTACAAAACCGGTGTCGCGCGGCTGGACGGAAAATTGCTGTCCGTTCTCGATAACGTGTACATTATCCTGCATTTGGAAGGGTACTACGACGGATCGACTAACGTGAAAGCGATATCCGGCGGGTTTGAGGAGGCGTACGAAATCATCGACAAGATCAAGCCCTACGCGCAATGAACGGCTTGTATCGGCATGACCTCGACATATCCAGCGGCCGCGGCGGCGGCCCGCTGTCCATTTTTGACCCCCCGCGCGGGGATGAGCACGCCCCGCTCACCATCGCCGGCGTCGACGAGGCCGGGCGCGGGCCGCTGGCCGGCCCTGTGGTCGCCGCCGCCGTCATACTCGACCTGGCCGCCCCGATCGACGGGATTAACGATTCCAAAAAACTGACGCCGGCCCGCCGCGACGCCCTCTATGCCCAAATAACGTCTAACGCCGTCGCGTACGCGGTCGGAATGGCGGCGCCAGAAGAGATCGACCGGGTAAATATTCTTCAAGCGACATTTTTGGCAATGGCACGGGCCATAGAAAAACTCAACGCCCGTTACGGTCTGTTATTAATCGACGGCAATCAATACATCCCAACCATCCCCCGCGGCGTCCAGCAAACCATAACCTCCGGCGATTCCAAGAGCGCCTCCGTCGCGGCGGCGTCGATAATCGCGAAGGTGACGCGCGACCGGATTATGGCGGAGTATCACGAAAAATATCCGCTGTACAACTTTGCGAAACACAAGGGGTACGGCACGAAACTGCACCGCGAAATGATAGCGCTGCACGGGGCGTGCGATATTCACAGGCGGAGTTTTTTAAATGCGGGAAAAAGTTGATATCGGGCGGTAAATAAATTATTTTTGTAATATCAATGCCAATTTCAATCAACCGAAAAGGAAAATCCAATGGCTCAAATAAAACCTTTCCGTGGATACCGTTTCACAATATCCTCCCCGCAGGACCTCGGGCCGCTGTGCGCGCCGCCGTACGACATGCTCGACGACGCGGCCGTCGACCGGCTCTACGCCATGCACCCGAACAACATCGTCAGGATAACGCAGAACAAACGCGAGCCGGCCGATACCGTAAACAAGGACAGGCACGTCCGCGCCGCCGGATTCCTCAGCCGCTGGATTGACCAAAAAATCATCGCGCGGGACGATGCCGACTCCATCTACATATACAGGCAGCAATTCAAAATCATCCAAAACGGGAAACCGGTCGAATATGAACGAACAGGCGTGTGCGCTCTTGTCGAACTGACCGACTTTGAGGAGCAGGTTGTCCTGCCTCACGAATACACGCTGTCAGGGCCCAAGCAGGATCGCTACGAACTCATGGAAACAACCCTTGCGAACACCGGGCAGATATTCGGCCTCGCGGCGGACGACGGCGGCGAACTCTATACCCTCATACGGCAGATAACCGGCGATACCCCGATGATTGGCACGTTCACCGACGAAAACGGCGTCACGCACAGCCTGCACAGATGCGCCGACGCGGGGATGATTGCCAAAGCCGCGGAGCTGATGAGTTCGCGGAACATACTCATAGCCGACGGGCACCACCGCTACGAAACCGCTCTCAGGTTCTACAAGGACAGGGGGCGCGACGAAAAATTCTCGCACGTGATGATGACGCTGGTATCCACCGCCGATCCCGGGCTTGTCATCCGCCCGTTCCACCGCCTGGTGCGCAAGAGCACTCAGGGGAGGCAGGCCGGCGATATGAAAAGCGAGCTGGCTAAATATTTCGATGTAAGCCCCATAGGGAAAGCAACGGCGCAGCGTACCGGCGACGCGCTCGGCGGGACAACGGATATTATATTCTGGGATTGTAAAACGGGGGAGCTGTACACCCTGACCCTGAACAAAAACGGCGAAGATTTCCTGGAAAATACAATGCCCGAGCGGTCGAAACAGTGGAAGCGCCTCGACGTTTCGAAAATAAACTGCATAATAATAAATGGGATTTTGGAGCTGCCGCTCGACGGACAGGTTTTGCACGATATTGTAAACTACGTCAACGACGCTGACGACGGGGCAAAGCGGCTAACGGAGGAGCGGGACGGGTATTACGGCGGTTTTTTTATCAACCCCGTGACGATAACCACGATAAACGATACTGTAAAAAGCGGCGAGCGAATGCCGCAGAAGTCGACTAACTTTTTCCCCAAAGTGTGGGCGGGGTTGGCGATTAATAAGATGGATGTTTTAACTTAAACCTAACTTAATCTGTTTGGGGCGTGGCTCTTTGTGTCTGAGAAACATAAGGTGCCGGCAGAGGGGCTTTACCGCCCCTCGGTCAGCCTGTTAATCAGAAATTCCGGCATTTTTATTTTCTTCATCTTGTTTTGCGCCCCCGTGATGTTGTATGGGACGCGCCGCAGCGTAAATGTTTCTTCCACGGTGTCTAAAATCCCATAGGAACTTTCTGGGTTTCTGTCCCTTGGCTGGCCTACGCTGCCGATGTTTATCAGCAGTCTCAAATTGTCCCGCCCCTTAAAAAAAACCTGCTTCCCCTGATGCACAAAAACCTCTTCGTCGTCCATCGCGATAATCATGGGGATGTGCGTGTGGCCGACGAAGCAGACCTTTGTCCCAAAAAACTGAAAATTGAACGCGGCTTCTTCCAAAGAGGTTATGTAGTACCACATGCCCGGTTCGTACGGTGTCGCGTGGACCATTGTGAACAGGTCGGTCGCCCGCGACAGCGATCGCGCGGAGAGGAAGTTTTTGTTTTCGGGGGTGAGCTGCTCGGCGGTCCACTCAATCGCCACGCGGGCGTGGACGTTGAAGTGCTTGGTTGTGAGTATGCCTGTGGCCACCGCGTCGTGGTTGCCCAAAAGCACGTTCGCGCAGAGTTTGGATATTATCTCCGTGCATTCGTTTGGATTGGCGCCATAGCCGACTACGTCGCCGAGACAGTAGACTTCGTCGGTTTTTTGCCTTTCCATGTCTTCCAGGACGGCTTCGAGCGCCTCCAAATTGGCGTGTATGTCGGAGATGAACGCTAGTCTCATTTGCCGGCTACCCGTTTTCCATGAAGCGGAACGTATTTGAGCCGATTTCGATTCTGTCCTTGTGTTCTAGACGGTGCATTTTTATGTTTTTGCCGTTGACTTTCAGTTTCGCCATCATTTTCTGCGTGCCGAGCCAGTATCCCCCGTCGCGCTGTTCGACGACCGCGTAGGCTTTGCCGATCATGAATCCGGCGGAGTATATGTCGTCCTCCTCGTTTGAGCCTATCGTCATGTATGTGCGGTCGAGTTTGTAGACGATATGGTTTGATGTTTCGATGAACACCGCGCACTGCGCAGCGTCGTTTTGCGTAGCGCCGGATGCCGCCGCCGCGCCCGCGGGGGCTGTTGTCGGCGTGGCCGGCGGAGGCGCGGCGGGAGTAACGGGCACTGGCACTTTCAACCCCGCCGCCGCGGCCATCTTCTGCAATTCCTCGGGCTTGATCTCGGCCATGATCGTGTCGAGAAGCGGCGACGCCGCCCCGCCACGGAGGTCTTCGTAGGTGATGGAATACTTGCCGATGGTGATCTTGTCGCCATGGCAAAGGTTGGCCTTCTTAACCCGCCGCCCGTTCACCAGCGAACCGTTAAGCGAGTTGAGGTCGGAGAGCATGTACCCGCCCTGCGGGTCCAGCTCAATTTTGACGTGCCGCCGCGATATCCCCATATTGGAAATAGGGATATGGTTTTCGGGAAGGCGGCCGATGAAAATCACGGGCTCGTCAAGTTCGTAGACCTTGACCTGCTCGCCATTGAAATAGACGGTGTACCGTATCATTATGGTTGTCCTTATTGTGTTTATATATTACATCAATATTAATATATATGATGGTATGGCCGGATTCAAAATCACCCTTTTGCCATTCTCAAAATTAACTTGACCTGATCGACGCTGATCTGGTAGCGCCTCGATATCTCCTGATCGTTCATCCCGCTTTTGGCGGCGGCTATTACCAGCTCGTTGACCGGCGTCCCCGGGGCCGGCTTTGGCTCGGGCGGCGGAGGGAACGATGTGTCCCCCGCGGGGACGAAGAGCGGCGGCGGGGGGCCTTCGTCTTCAAGCGGCGGCAGCGGCCGTGGCGGCAACGGCGGCGGTGCGGCGGGTTTTGCGCTGTGTGCAGGCGTGTGCGGTGTGTATGATGGCTCGAGCGGCAGCGGGGTATCGTTTGGCGGCGGCGCTGCCCTGCGCAGGTTTTCCATGAGCGACTGCAAGTCGGAAAGCCCGTCCCGCGGTTCGGACGGCGGCTGAAATTTTGGTCCGGGAATAATCGGCGGGCTCTCCGCCGGCGCCAGATTTATCTTGCGTCCGACGCTCTTAGCCGCCGGCTGCTTTTTTGGCTTGACGCCCTTTTTCCGTTTGCCGAGGATAAGCCCGAAAACGAGCAGCGCTCCGGAAAGCAAAGCGAGAAGACCGGTTCCGACGATTATCCAGTCGAACAGATTGTGCGGCTGAAACGGTTGCAGCCAGTCCGGAAATGTTATCCTGTCGAGCCCAAACGGCAAACCGGATGACAGCTCCCCTCCCGTCTCGCCCGCCAACGCGCCGGCATGTTCACGCATCTCCAAAAGCGAATCGCGCAACGCCGCCGCCGCCGTTTCAAGCGCGGCGATAGGCTCCCCCTGACGCTTCAGCGCCTGCTTCTCGACTTCAAGGGAATCGAGACGGTGGCGCAGACCGAGACGCGGGTCGCTTGCCGCGGCCGGCAACGTAAGCGTCAAAAGAAATACGCAGGCGATATGGATGAAAAATAGTTTTTTGTTCATGGTATACCATATTAAATATAAGTAAAATCATAGTATAAAGTCAAATTTGTAGGGGCGAACTGCGTCCATCCGTGTTTCACGGGAAAGTACGCGCGGGGGGCGCTGGTTACATAAAAAAACGTTCCGCGTCAAGCGCCGCCTGACACCCGCTCGCCGCGGCCGTGATTGCCTGGCGGTATTGAGGATCCTGAACGTCGCCGGCGGCGAACACGCCGTCTATTGACGTTAGCGCCGATCCCGGTTTTGTGACGATGTAGCCCTGGGAGTCCGTTTCCAACTGCCCCTTGAGAAATCCGGTGTTGGGCTTATGGCCAATAGCTTCGAAGGCGCCGGATACTGTCAGTTCCGATACGCCGTCTGTGACGGTGTCGCGCAACTTTAGCCCGCAGAGCTGATTCACGCCGATGAATTCGTCCACAACCTTGTTCCACAGTATCTCTATCTTGGGATGCGATTCGGCGCGGGCGCGCATTGCCTGGCTTGCTCTCAGTTCGTCCCTGCGGTGGATCAGGTAGACCTTTGACGCGAACTGTGTCAGGTGGACGGCTTCCTCGACGGCGGTGTCGCCGCCGCCGATCACCGCGAGCGGGTTGTTTCTGAAAATCGGCAGTGCGCCGTCGCATACCGCGCAGGCCGACACCCCTCTGCCCCACAGCCTTTTTTCCGATTCGAGCGGCAGCCTGTTTGCCGTTGCCCCCGTCGCGACTATCAGTACGCGGGCGGTATATTTATTTTCGCTCGACGAGATTACGGTAAACGGGCGGGTAGACATGTCAACCTCTGCCACATCCTCCATAATCATCCGCGCCCCGAGTTTCTCCGCTTGCTCACGCATATTTTGCATGAGTTGCGGTCCCGGCACGCCGTCAGGAAATCCGGGGAAGTTTTCGACGAGCCCGGTGATCATGAGTTGCCCGCCGGGGATGCCGCCGTCCTGAAAACCTTCGAACAGTAACGGCCTTAGATTAGCCCGCGCCGCGTATATCGCCGCTGTCAACCCAGCCGGTCCCGACCCGATTATTATCAGTTTTTCCGAATTTTCGTCCCCTGTCAGCCGCTTGCCGGTATTTTCAGGCAGTTCATCCAAATCGTATTTTTGGTCCATAAAAATATCCCTTTTAGTTGGCGGATGAATAATATTGCCGCATCACTTATAGTTAAAAATTACTATTTTCGAAAACAAAAGTCAACAAAAAATATCATAAATACGAATTACGGCAGGGAAATTTTTCAAAATATTTTTATTTTATTATTTTTAAGATTTTGACTTTGGTTTTAATGTATATTTGTCTCTTTAGTTTGCCCATGAGATATTTTTTCCGCATAGAATATGACGGTGCGCGTTTTGGCGGGTGGCAGTACCAGCCGAATTGCATCAGCGTCCAGCAGCTAATCGAGGAGGCGCTCGCGATAGTTCTGCGCTCGCCGTGCCATATCACCGGCGCGGGGAGGACGGACGCCGGGGTGCACGCGAGGGCGCAGGGGGCACATTTTGACGCCCCGGAGGAGATTAACGCGGAGCGCGTGGTTATCGCGCTCAACGCGCTTCTGCCGCCGGATATCGCAATTTACGGGATGACGCGGGCTGTTCCCGATTTCCACGCGCGGTTCTCGGCGTCGTCGAGGCTGTATAAATATTATTTTTCGGAGAGGAAGCGCCCGCTGCACCACAAAAGGGTTTGGAAAATAAACTGCCCGATAGACTGGGGCAAGGTGGAGCGGGAGATGGGATGTTTGCGCGGCCCGCGGGATTTCACGGCGTTTTGCTCGTCGGGGGCCGATTCCAAAACTATGGTGTGCGATATAAAACATGTTAATTTATCGAAAGAGGGGGATATAACGGTTTTTACCATTGAGGCCAACAGGTTTGTATACAAGATGGTGCGCTCGTTAGCGGGGACGCTCGTTGATATCGGGCGGGGCAGGTTGGACGATACTTTGGACGCTATAATAGAGTCCAAAGACAGAAACAGGGTCGGCGAAACCGCGCCGGCGTGCGGCCTTGTTTTGGAGAACGTTTTTTATCCGGCGGAAGGGTTTTTATGTTCATGAGTCAAAATCGTGCTTCAATCCCGCTCATAATGATGTGCGCCGTACTGACGATGGCCGCCGGGTTTTTCATCGGCGGCGAGGTGATCCGCGCCATATACACAAAAGAGATGCACGGCGCCGCCGAAGACCGCGCCGCCCTGCCGGTATCGCTGCCGTCGTTGTCGGAATTTACGGTAACGCCCGAAAACACCGTACTGCCCGCCTGGCAGCACATCGACTGCCAACGGACAAACGCCATCGTCATGGCGACGCGCAAGGTCGCGCCGAGCGTCGTTGGCATAGTTGTCACGCAAATTCAGGTGGTGCGCAACCCCTACGCCGGCGACAATTTTTTTGACTTCTTTTTCAGCCCCGACCTGCGGCCGCCTCGCCACCGCAAAATCGAAAACATCGGCTCCGGTTTCGTCATAAGCGGAGACGGGATGATACTGACGAACTACCACGTAATCAAAAACGCGTCGAGACTCTACGTCAGCTTTCCCGACGGCCGCAGGATAGAGGGGAGGATCGTGGGGGCCGACGAAAAATCAGACCTCGCCGTCATCTCCGCCCCCGGCAGCAATTTCAGGCCTGTGCGGTTCGGCAACTCCGACATGTGCATGATAGGGGAGTGGAGCATCGCGCTTGGCAACCCGTTTCTCAACTTCATAAACGACGCGCACCCCACGGTCACCGTGGGGGTGATAAGCGCCCTCAACCGCAACTTCGCCCCGTCGAAAGGGGTCTATTATCAGGGGATGATCCAGACCGACGCCTCGATAAACCGCGGCAACTCCGGCGGCCCGCTTGTAAACGCGCTTGGCGAGGTGATAGGGATAAACTCGTTCATCTTCACCGGAAGCGCCGCGCACACCGGCTCCGTAGGGATAGGTTTTGCCATCCCCATAAACCGCGCCCGCCGCGTCGCCGATGAGTTGATGGCCTATGGCCGCCGGAGGCAGCTGTGGGCGGGGATAACCGTTCAGGACATGAGCGCCGTCCTCGCGACGACGCTTAACCACGACGGCGCGGACGGCGTGGCCATCGTGACCGTGGAACCGCAAGGCCCCGGCGAAGCCTCCGGTCTCAGAACGCGCGACATCATCCACAAAATGGACGGCCGGACAATCCACAGCAGCGCCGACCTCGACGGATTCTTCCTCGACTACTTCGTAGGCGACACCGTAGAGATTCAATACTTCCGCGGCGGGAGGCCGCATAATACCAATTTGGTGTTGAAGGAGTTTCCGGGGAGGAGGTAGCGGCAAATACCGAGTAAAAGACGGCGGGCATAACGCCCGCCGCTTTTTTGAAACCGTCAAGCCAGCCGGAACTGCTGGGCGGCAGTTCCGTTATCGGCATACACCCACACCTCCGCCCCCTGTTTGGAGGAGTTGCCGGGTATATCAAGGGCTTTGCCGTTCTGCTTGCTGATGAACTTTACGATATTGCTGCTTGTAACGACAATGTTCCACTTTTGATTGCCGGTATCAGCCCATGTCGACTGCACGACCTTGTCCCCGTTCACGACGGTTAAAACCATGCCGCTGTGAACAGCCGTAATCTTGTATGTCGAATCGGGCAGGCACTCAATTGTAAACTTCTGATTGTCGCCTGAGCCCGCTCCCCATGTGATAACAGGGGCGCCGTCGACGCGTGAAGCGTCTTTTACGTCGAGTGCCAGGCTGTTTACGTTTTTGATAACGTACGTTCCCGAGAACTTGTTGCCGTCCTTAGGCATCATTCCGCTCGCCTTATCCTTGGCGTCGCTGGCTTTTGATACTGCGTCTTTTGCCATTTCCATGGCTTTGTTAGACAGATTCATACTGTTTTTGCGGCGGACTGGAAAACAATAGGTTGTTTTTGTCGCCCGCCTCTCCTTTCTGAAAAATGGTTATTTTGATTGTAAAAAGAGCTTTTACGCTATTATCCGCCAAGTTGCTGAAATGCCGGTTCTAAATATGCAAATATCGCCGATAAACGTTCATCAGCGTTTGCATATCTGTTGATTACTTCATCGTATTCCACGAAATCAAACGTGGTTAAATCCCGACCGGCAGATGGTGTAAAAACTAACGCGCCATTAAGAACGTTTGGAGTATATCCGGCTCCCATAAGACCTAATATTTCTCTCGCCGTAACTGTAATTGGATATTGGGCGCTGCCACGCAAATAAATTTCATTAAAATCTAACAGAGAGAGAGCGGCCGTACCCACAAAATTAAACGTGCTCCCACCGTTGATTCCGCCAATTACCCATGCGTCATTAACCGCAAGAGACCAAAAATTCGCCCTCAAAACGTTCCCATTCTGAATATCATTTGTTGTGTAAAAATTTGCGGCGTTGCCGTCAGTAACCAGTAATATTTGTTCTGGTGCCAGTTCTCCAATGATGTGGCCGATAATTGTTTCTATAGCATCGTTTCTTCCCAGTAAGCAAAAATTATTTCGATTTGCGCGTGAGTTCAAATACAAAGCAAACGCACGGTTTCTGCGTTCCTCACAATTATCATAAATTGCAAACTGCTGATTAAATTCTAACTGATTCATAACAACCTCCATAGTTTTTATTGTTTTTTATTTTACGGGGAGAAAGGCTTTCTCCCTCCCCGCCTTTTACTGCTGTTTTGCCCTATGCCTATGCCGGCACCGCGGCGGTGCCCATCATCACATTGTTATACTCCACCTTGCTCTCTTCGACGGCTTTTTGGCTGTTTGCCCATTCGATATAGGCTTGCACGGCGGTTTTGAACTCATTATCCGCGTCAGCGGCGTCCGTAAACAGCTTGTGCGTTTCGTCTGGCGGCGGGCAGAATTTGGTGACAGGGTTGTCAGATTTGCCCGAAGCCGCCGCCGCGGAAACCTTTTCCTCGGCGCTCGAGAGTATTTCTTTCCAGAAATCGTCTACGATGCCAGGGTCAAGTTTCTTTTTTTCTTCTTCGCTGGCGCTTGTCAGTTTGCTGGAAAACTCACTTTTGGCCACGCTTTGAATGTTGTTCACCCGTCGCACAAAAGAGCTTATTCTGCTCTCTTTAGTGTCGGCGGCGGCTCTTTCCGCTTTTTCAAGTTGCATGGTTTTTTCACGAATTGCTTTGAGTTTCTGGCTGCGCTCACGGCGGGCGCCGGTAAGCTCTGCGCCTGCTTCGTCGGTTGTCCGGCTGCCAAGAAGGTTGGGCGAAACCGACGCGGCCATCATGTCGAGTACGCGGGCCAAGCCTTCAGGCGTGCCGTGATTCGTGGCGCGGACGTCAACATGGTACTTGGCGGAGTTGTCGCTGCTTCGCGTGTTTGAACTTTGGCTCGATACGCTGCCGCTGACAGACACCTTAATGCCACACCAGCCGCCGCTCGCGCTGAGCGACGCGCTTTTGGAATTGGAGGACTCGTCTTTCGAGCACTCCTTGACCTCCATGTCAAAGGTGATGTTCACCTCGTCGATCTGCAAATTGGGGATGGGTACGATGGCCAAAAGCGGCACATCTATCAACATCTCCATTTCAGTTAAGTTACCGTCGTCGTCCGGTTCTTTTTTGTTGAACTTGAACGCCACGGTACGCACCTTGTTGGCGGAGTCGAAACCGACCTGGTTGATGAAGCTCGCCGTGCTGTTTGCAAGCAAAATACTTGCGTCAGCCGCTGCCGTTAGCGGGCCGCCAATCAGATTCTTCATGTCGAGCCCTTTAAACTGTTCACCGATACCCATGCTACTGCCTCCTTACTTTTAGGTTATAAATTCCCGCCGTTTGGCGGGGTTGGTTGTCAATAAATTCCGCTGCACTCGAAACTCTCGCCCGGCGGCACCTCGTCGTAGGCCTCCGCAGGCGCGTTAGCGTAAGTTTTTTCTTCGCTGCCGCTTTCAGCAACATCGCCGCCGTCGTCGTACTCATAGCTCGCGTCAAGGTTCGGCGTGTAGGGGCTAAAAAGTATTTCCCCCTTGAAATTGCCCTGCGGGCTGTTGAAGTCGAGGCGGATGTCCCCGCCGTTTTCACGAAATCCCGAATGTTCGTCGTCTTTCACGCTTGCCGTAAAGGCTACCCGCATACCTGCCACGCAGAGCGGCTGGGGCGTGTGTATGAAATCCCCGCGTTCGCGTTCGCGAATTTGCGCTGTATAATCTCGGCGCAAAGTGTTGTTGGCGTGCGCGGCCGCTTCCGTCAGCGCTCGCATGAGTTCTTTCAGCATTAATCCTCTGTCGTTCATTTTGTTTCCGCCCCTTTCTCGTTTAACCACGCCGGCTTGCGCGGAAATCCGATATGATAAATGGTTTTTTGCATGACGAGCTCGTGCTCGCCCATGGCGTACCGCCCTATGGCGATATCCTTGCCGAGTATAATGCCTTTTGGATACTCGTTCAGGCAGCGGTTAAGAAGCGCGGTTTGCGCCTCCCTCGCGCCGTCGGATAGAATGACGTTGGGGTTTACGCTCCCCACGGCGACCTCCTTGACAAACTTTACGTCGGAAATTTCAAGACGCTTTTGGCTGTTCATGGCCTGCGCCTCCTGCCGTTAGCCTGCCGGTTTCGGGAGTCTTGCGAATCTTGCCCGCCATTTCCGGACGAATCCCCGTTCTGGAATTGCTGCGCGATTTTTTCCTTACGGAGCTCGCTCAACTGTTCTTCCAGATCGTCGCTAATCTTCCTGTATTCCTCGATGGAGCCGCACAGCTCGGCCGCCTCTTCATCCTCCGGCTCCGTCTTGGTATAATTGAGATGTTCGACGTATTCGTCGTAGTTCATGCCGGTTTTGCCGGCAAGAATATTATTCTTTTCGCGGATCGCTTCCGTGACTTCGCCGAGCTTGTCGCGCAGCTCTTTTTCGCGCTCTATAAGTTCCATGCGCTGATTGTAGTCCGTAAGCTCCTTGCCGACCAGCGCGTTGCCCGATTTGTCGAGGGGTTTTGACGAGACGCGTTTTGGCGTGGCTTGCGCGTTGAGCGTATCGACGAAGCGCGCCAAACCCTCGCTTATATCAACGCTCTCAAGCTCCACTTCAAAAGAGAATCGCGCCTGATTCGCGGTCTCGCGCTGCTTTTTTGAGCACACCTGCGTATAGATTTTCACAGAATCGCCAACGCTCTTCGTGTCTTTTACCTCAACGTCGAACGCCACTTTGGTTTTTGAAACTTTCAGGCAGCTCAATGGGTAGATGGACAAAAGCGGTATCTCAAGCCCGATGCGCTCGGCGACGGCATTGTCTTCCGCGTCGTTGCGCAGCTGCTGATACTGCATTTGTATGGTGTGCAGGTGCACCGTAGGCTTTCCGGCGTCGTCTGCGCACATGTCGCCTGTGGAGGCTAAAAAGTCCACGATGTTTGAGCTGAGCCGCATATTCGCTTCGGATACGGCTTGAAGCGGCGCGTAGACTAAATCTTTTAGCTCCACCGCGTTTTGACGGTTTTTTCTTTTCTCCATTTTAACGCTATTCATTTATATTTGTACCTTTCCAGTTTGATGGTTATTTAACCGCCGCCCAGCTTTTTTTGAACGCTTCGGGCGTGCCCCACTTTATAACGAGCGTTTTTACGCTGTTGTTGATCATATAGAGTGGGTGTTCAAAATGCGGCATATCCTTGAAACTTTTGAAATCGCCGCCCCAGAACAGCCCTATTTCTTTACCGAGGTGTCCCACCTTTTGGAAGAACCCGTCGGCGGTTTCGTACTCCTTGCCCCGCACGTTGCGGCAGAAGTCGAACGCGACGCCCCAGCAGTGCGCGCTGTAAGGGTACGCGCAGTTGGTTACAATCTTACCCGGCACAGTACGCCCCTTGGCGTAGAGCGCGTCCTGTTCCTCTTTTGTACGCCAGGTCTCCGTTATAAGCAGCGGCAGCCCGTTTTCACGGCAAAGCCCTTGAAGCTCTTGGGCCATAGCCTGCACCTCGGGGTGCAATCTTTCTATACCTCTCATACTCACCTGCCTCCTTTTGTGATTGTGCAATGAAGAACATTTGACTGTAAAAAGAGCGTTTGCCTGAAAAAAGCAATTTCTAAAAAAGTTTTTTTTCGGGTTGCTTTTTTTGCCCCGTCCACTCTTTTTAGTATTAATAACAGATGAACATGCATTTTTCGTCAAGGGGGCAGCTTTGGGAGTTTATATTATGCTGGACTATCTGAAACAGAATTCTGAAACAGAAATTCCGGATCTGATGAGTACATATATCTATTTCAAGTTCAAGGCCTATCTTCAAACAACGCTGACTCAAACCAAAAAAGCCTACTGCATCAAAAGCTGGAAAACGGCCGCGGTATTAAGCTGTGTGGCGCCGTATGACCTGTGCGAGCGGTTTGAGTCCGTGGCCGTAACCGGCACTAATGACCTGCGGTACGATATTAAACGGGCGATGAAACAGCTAACCGCCAGGCAGGCCGAGGTAATAGACCAGTATTTCTACTGCGGAAAAACGGAATTGGAAATATCGTCCACGATGCGGGTAACGCGGCAGGCCGTGAATAATATCAAACGCGAAGCGCTGGATAAACTAAAAAAAATTCTCAGGGAATACGCGCAGTAGATTTGATTTAGAATTTGATATAGTGTATACTTGAATATATGCGCCGTTTTATTGAACGGCCAGCGAAACGGTAGAACAAACCCATGTACACCCACGACCACGATACGTTCCGGGCCATCCTGGAAGACGCGCAATCAGGCGACAGCCAAGCTCTTGCGCAGATTCTGCGGGAATTCGACCCGCTTATCAAAAAATACGGATACGTAGGCAGCACGCCCGACGAAGACCTCCTGAGCGAACTGCGGCAAGCCGCATTGTACTGCGTCCGCCGGTTCAAGTGCGATGAAAGCGATTCTGAGGAATTTTTCAGAGAGGCTGAGGAAATTTTGCGGCGGAGAGGATAGAAAATTTATTTTTTATTGAATCCTTCCACGTGGCATCATATATATTTATACTGTGGTGTTATGTTCCTGAATCGTACACAAGAAAGGAATTTCAGTAAATGGCTCTTCCGTTAAAGGACAAAAAACTTGGCACGCTCATACTGGTCGTGCTGCTCGGCGTCATCATCGGCGCGTACCTGAACGCTTTTTTGCTGATGCTGCCCGGCGGCGATAATGTCGTCAAAACGTTTTTTACGTACACGATCCCGTTTGGAATAGGCGGCTTTGACGAGGCAGGAAACCCAAGCCCATACATGTTAGACCTGTACGCCATAAGGTTTCAGATCGGGTTTCAGTTCAGGTTCAGCCTGCTGTCCATATTAGGCGTATTCATGAGCCTCTATTTTTTCCGTTGGTACAAATAACACGTAGGGGCGGCAGCCTGCCGCCCGCTCTTGCACAAAATAAAACAATTGGGAATCAATACAAAATATGCCATTTTTCGACAAACCGATATCCGACATTGCAAGCGAAATTCAAAACGGCGAAACATCAAGCCGCGATATCGTCAACCGTGCGCTCGGCTTGATTGACGAGAAAGACGGCGGTATCAACTCTTTCATCACCGTCTGCAAGGATTTTGCGCTGCGCAGGGCCGAAGAGATAGACGCGCTGCCGCCGGCACAGAAAAAAAATATGCCGCTATGCGGAATACCGATTGCCGTTAAGGACAATATCTGTACAAAGGATGTGCTGACGACCTGCGCCTCGCGAATGCTCGAAAAATTTGTCCCCCCGTACAGCGCAACCGTCGTCGAAGCCTTGGAAAACGCCGGCGCGATAATCATCGGCAAGACAAATCTCGATGAATTCGCGATGGGGTCGACCACCGAAACATCATATTTTGGCCCGACCCGCAACCCGCGCGACAATAAAAAAATCCCCGGCGGCTCAAGCGGGGGCAGCGCCGCCGCGGTAAGCGCGGAGTTCGTACCCGCCGCGCTCGGGACGGATACCGGCGGATCGATCCGCCAGCCGGCAAGCCATTGCGGCGTTGTCGGCCTGAAACCGACCTACGGCAGGGTGTCGCGCTACGGCGCGGCGGCGTTCGCGTCGTCGTTAGACCAGATAGGGCCGATGGCGGGCAATGTGCGCGATATAGGGCTTTTGCTCTCGATTATCTCCGAACCCGACAAGCACGATTCGAATTGCGCGGGGAAGCGTTTTGTTGATTCCGCCGATAATTACAATGGAGATGTTTCCGGCCAGCGGATCGGCGTGCCGAAAGAATATTTTGGCGAGGCCGCGGCGGAGGGGCTGTCGGACGAGGTGCGCTTGTCGATAGAGCGGGTTGTGGAAAATCTGAAACGTAAAGGCGCGGAGTTTGTTGACGTATCGCTGCCGAATCTGAAATATACCGTCGCCGCCTACTGCGTCATCAGTTCCGCCGAAGCGTCGTCCAACCTCGCGCGTTATGACGGGGTGAACTACGGGTTCAGGGCGGAGGGGGCAAAATCGCTCACCGATATGTACATGAAAACGAGGGCGCAGGGATTCGGGCCGGAGGTTAAGAGGCGGGCGATGCTCGGGACGTACGCGCTCTCGGCCGGTTACTACGACGCGTACTACCTGAAAGCCGCGCGCGTGCGCACGCTTATCGCCAACGATTTCAAAAACGCGTTCAAGTCGTGCGACGTCGTCATATCGCCGGTGTCCCCGACAACCGCGTTTGACATTGGAGGGAAAATAGACGACCCGGTTCAGATGTATTTGATGGATATGTATACCGCTTCCGCGAATTTGGCGGGGGTGCCGGCGATAAGCGTTCCCGCCCCGTCAAGCGGCCTGCCGGTAGGCGTCCAGTTCATGGCGCCGGAGTGGCGGGAGGATTTTTTATTGAGAGTTGGGTGTGCGGTATAATTACCGGCGTACCTGTTTTTTAGCCGCCGCCCTCTGTCTTCTGACAATCGGCTGCACGCCGTCTGTGCGCTATACACGTGAGCAGCCGGCCGCCGCGCCGCCATCGGCACAAGCGTCAACATCATCACAAACCCGGCAAACGCAACAACCCCATCAGCGCAGAAACGTCAGAAAAGGTACGCAGCAGCATCTTGAACAGGTCGTCGCGTCGCTTATCGGAACGCCTTACAAATTTGGCGGCATGACCGTAAGCGGGTTTGACTGTTCCGGGTTCGTCATTGCCGTTTACCGCGAAGTTTATGAGGATGTCAGGCTCCCGCGCACGTCCGCCAATATGTGGAAGGCGGGGCGGCCGGTATCGCTCTCCGCTGCCCGGCCTGGTGATTTGGTTTTTTTTAAGGGCGGCGCGTTTGGGGCTATCGACCATGTAGGCATATACATGGGGGACAACCGTTTCGCCCACTCGTCGAGTTCGTCGGGTGTCATTTACAGCAATCTGAGCGAGACCTATTACTCCCGCCGCTTCGCGGGGGTCAGGAGGATGATGTGATAAAGGCTGCGTTTGCCGGCGAGAGCGGCGCGTTCGCGGAGCTTGCCGCGCGGGAATATTTTGGGGCTGCCGCCGAACTGTCCGGCGTTCCCGAGTTTGAGGATGTGTTTAAGGCCGTCAAGCGGCGTGCGTGCGATTTCGGGGTTATCCCGATCGAAAACTCGTTTGCCGGCAGTATCCACCAAAACTACGACCTGCTGCTCGAAAGCAAACTCTGCATCGCCGCGGAGATATATATGCGCGTGAATCACTGCCTTGTCGGTAAGAAGGGGACGGCTTTGGGCGACGTCCGCCGCGTCTTTTCCCACCCGCAGGCCCTCGCCCAGTGCAGGCGGTTTCTCAAACATCACCCGCGCGTAAAACTCATCCCCGCCGCCAACACCGCGCTGGCGGCGAGAATGGTCGGGGAGGACGGCGAGAAAGACACCGCCGCCATCGCCTCGCGGCGCGCCGCCGCCGATCACGGCCTGAAAATCATAGCGCCCGACATAGAGGACAGCGCCGAAAACGCCACCCGCTTCCTCATCATCAGCCAAAAGCCTACGGAAAACAAGGGGTTGCCGCGAAAGACGTCCATAGTATTTTCAGTAAAAAACATGCCCGGGGCGCTGTTCAAGGCGCTGGGTGTTTTTGCTCTAAGGGACATAGACCTGTTCAAAATAGAATCACGCCCCATACGCAGTAAGGGGTTTGAGTACCTGTTCTACTTAGACTGCCGCGGGGACATTACAGACACCGCGCTGAAGAACGCGGTGTCGCACCTGAAAGAGATTGCAACATTCTACCGAATGCTCGGTTCGTACGACATCGCCCCGGCCTCTACGACTTCGCCGATGCCTTTAGACATTTCATGCAAATCTTAATCCGCCTGGCCGCGCCGTTGATGATCACCTTCATCGTCCGCAGATTAGGGTAAAAAATCCTGTTGTTCACGTTGTGCGCGTGAGAAACAGTCTTGCCCGACCTCGGGTGCTTGCCGCAAACTTCACATGTTTTAGCCATATTATCCTCCTAATTACTGAATTGGTTTTCTGATTCAAACAACTCACAATCTAGTAATATATGTAATGCCCAAATAAAAATCAACAAAAAAATCAACTTTTTTCAACAGCACCTCTCGCCCTGCTCCCGCTCCTTACGCGGTATCCCCTCTTTTTCGCTGGCTGTTACCGTTATCGTTCCTCGTATTGCGCCTGTCCAGCAGGTGTACGGGAAGCTTCCGGTTCTGCCGGGCGTAAACTCAATGATGTTTTTGCCGGGCTTTAGCTCGTGCTCAATGCCGTACTCCTTAATGATAAATCTGTTGTTGCACGCGTTTATGCTACCCGGCGGCGCGTAGATTATCCATTCTACGGGTTTACCGATTTCTGCTTTGATTGATGGATAGCCGTAAGGCGTGAGCGTGGTGTTTAAGATTTGAGGCTCGGTATCTAATGTTATGCCGAATGTGAGGTTATTGCCGCGCGTTGTCCTGGATTTTGGAAATGTTGAAATGCTGTATAGATTCCAGCTCTGCGACAACATACAAAGACCGAGTATCACGACCGCCGCCCCACCCGTCGTTATAACCCTTTGTGACGCTTTTTTTGAGATTGCCGAACCGAACACCCCGAGTCCGAACATCAGTGGTACGGTGCCGAGTCCAAAGAATATCATGGATATACTGCCTTTGACCGGGTTTCCGGTCGAAAGCGCGTAGATTTGCGCGGCGTAAAGCGGGGCGCAGGGCATGAGGCCGTTTAACAGGCCGGTAATGATAGGAGTGTTTTTTTTGTGTTTTGTGAGATTGAGTTTGCCGGTGAAAAATTTTAGCGCTTCGTGAATAAACTTGCGCGGTTGCGGGAATAAACCGAGTATATTCATTCCGCAGGTAACAATAAACAGGCCGGCAATCAATTTCAGCCCGCTCCGCGCGGTAACCGAAAACATCACGGCAGACCCAAGAGCGCCGGCGGCGAGGCCCATTATTGCATAGGAGGTTATCCGTCCAAGATTATAGAGAATTGATGGGCGCAGGATAAAAAAAACGTTCGAAGTATTGGCGTTGTCAGTAATAGTGCCTGCTTTTTTGATACACTGCGACAAATTTATCCCCCCGCACACCGCGGCGCAGTGAGCGGATGTTGTAAGCCCGATTACAAACATCAGCCAATAGCCTATGTCTGCGCCTGTAAGCGCGGGCGGGGCAAGCAAATTCAGGAATCCGAATTCTTGCAATATAAGGTAAACCGCAATGATTATGATAATCATACCGCCAGCGCGGCTTGTGTCGGTCTTGGGCAGCATAAAAAGTTTTTCTGTTGATTTTTTTTAATTGTGACGGCAAGAGCCGACGATTTTAAATTTTGCGTGTAAATGTGTAAAATACATCGTATACTCCAAATAAAATTTTCACAATACAGCGCAAATACACTATCAAATATACTATATTGTATACTATATGCGAGAATATTGGATAGCCCTGAACAGCATCGATGGCCTCGGCCCCGTACGCATCCGCCGGTTAGTGGAGGCTTTCGGCACGCCGCACGCCGCGCTCTCGGCGCCGGTTTCGCTTCTTTTGGATAAAAAGTTAATCCCCCCGTCGAGCGGGAAATTTTTTCATAACAAAGAAGAGCTGCTCGGCAGCGCCCGCGGACAGCTTGACTTTTGTAGCAAGGACGGGATATCGGTGCTGATTCAGGAAGATGAGGATTACCCCGTCTACCTGAAAGAAATTTTCGCCCCGCCTCCGGTGATTTACGTCAAGGGCGACCTGTCCGTTCTCCGCGGGCACGCGTTAGCGATCGTCGGTACGCGCAACCCCACACAATATGGGATAAATTGCACGCGTCGTCTGACCGCCGAACTTTGCGGCCAGACGGTGATTGTTAGCGGGCTCGCTAGGGGCATAGACACAACAGCGCACGAGCACTGTCTTGAGATGGGGGGCAAAACCGTCGCTGTGCTCGGTTGCGGCGTTGACCGAATCTATCCGGCGGAAAACAAAAAACTAGCGGAGCGCATCTGCCAAAACGGCGCGTTGATTTCAGAATTTCCTTCGGGGACAATCCCCGAGCCCTACAACTTCCCGAGACGCAACAGGATAATAAGCGGCGTCTCCTGCGGGGTGATTGTCGTAGAAGCCGGTGAAAAGAGCGGGTCGCTTATTACTGCGAGTTACGCGCTTCAGCAAAACAGGGTCGTGTTCGCCGTGCCGGGGCCCATCAACTCGTCCGTAAGCGAGGGGACGTTCAGGCTCATCAAGGACGGCGCGGTGCCGGTCAGGTCGTCTCAGGATATTTTTGAACACATATCGGCCACAACATTTTTCCCTTTTTTAACTGCGCCGCCGCAAAAAATCCGGAGCGAAGCGCCGCCTATGCCCACCCTCGCAGAGGAAGAACTCGCCGTTTGGGACACTCTCTCAGACACGCCCGCCCGTGTCGACACAATAGCCGAAACCTGCGGCTTGGAGATTCCGCAACTTCTCGGAACATTGCTAAGCCTCGAACTGAAAGGTTTCATCACCCAAACAGGCGGTCAGCAGTTCAGGCGCATATAGTCCAATACCCACCTCGGGGCCGTTTGGCAAAAATTATATTTACGTATGCTGAAAAACTCAAAACCCTCCGGGTCTCTCCTCTCCGGCGTTTATTTTGCCCTGTTTTTCATATCGGGCCTCTCAGGGCTTATCTATGAGTCTATCTGGTCGCAGTACCTGAAACAGTTTTTGGGACACGCCGGATACTCGCAGATGCTTGTCCTCGTTATCTACATGGGCGGGATGGCGCTTGGGGCGTGGATCGCGGCGCTGAGGGTGCCGCGGATGAAAAACCTGCTGCTCGCCTACGCGGTTGTAGAGATCGCGCTGGGGATTTTTGCCCTGGCTTTTCACGATCTGTTTATCCGCTATCTCAATATTTCATTTACGACAATAATCCCGGCATTAGGCAATCCGCTCCCCATCGCGCTGTATAAATGGACGACGGCGTCGGTCATCATCCTGCCGCAATCAATATTGTTAGGCGCAACGTTTCCACTTATGGCAGGCGGGATTTTACGGCGGTTTCCGGGGCTTAGCGGCTACAAAACCTCAATCATCTACTTCGTCAATACGCTCGGAGCGTCGCTTGGCGTGCTGATTAGCGGATTTTACCTCACAAGGCTGTGGGGGCTCAAAGGGGCAATAGTCGCGGCGGGAGTTTTGGATCTGTTTGTCGGGTTTGTGATATTGGCGCTTTGTTTGAATGATGGAGGGTTAAAACAAAATGCGAAATGCGAAATGCGAAATGCGGGATTAACGTCAAAAGAAGATACAATTTCGAATTTTGAATTTCGAATTTCGCATTCCAACTATTACTACCCCCTTTTAATCATCTCCGGCCTGACCGCCGCGGCGTCTTTTATATATGAGATCGGCTGGATACGGATGCTAAGCCTCGTCCTCGGCAGTTCTACGCACTCTTTTGAACTGATGCTAAGCGCGTTTATACTTGGGCTTGCGCTTGGGAGTTTCTTTGTCCGCAACAAATTGGACAATATAAAAAACGCGCCGCGGTTTCTCGGTATTGTACAGATAGTGATGGGGGCGACGGCAATAATGACGCTCTTTACATACGGCAACATGTTTCGGTTCATGTCATTCGCTATCGACGGGCTTGATTTGACTTCCGAAGGGTATATATTTTTTAACATAATCAGCCACCTTATCTGCATGTCGGTAATGCTTCCGTCAACCATTTGCGCGGGGATGACCGTGCCGCTCATCATCCACATGCTGTACAAAAAGGGTTATGGCGAGCAGGCGATTGGCAAGGTTTACGCGGTGAACACGGCGGGCGCGATACTTGGCGTGGTTGTCGCCGTATGGGTGCTCATGGAACTTGTGGGGCTGAAATATTTGATTACGATCGGCGCGGCGCTCGATATAGGCATCGGGCTGTATGTGCTGTACCATTTCGCCGAAACGCGCCGCTCGCTTACGCGTACTATCGCGCAGCCCGCCGCCGTTGTGATTCTGCTCATTGCCGTCCTGTTTGCCAATATCGACCCCATACTGACATCCTCCGGCGTCTTCCGTCACGGGCGGATATCGAAAGAAAAACAGGTCGTGGGGCATATCGACGGCAAGACGGCGTCGGTCACGCTGTTTAGGTCGGGTAACAATCTCATCCTCTCTACAAACGGCAAGCCCGACGCGAGCGTAGGGATAGCCGGCGACCTTAGCCCCGACGAGTACACCGCGTCGCTCCTCGCGCTGCTGCCGCTAAGCATCCGCCCCGAAACGCGCACGGCGGCGATCGTTGGGATGGGTTCGGGCATAGCGGCGCACTATATGCTCTACGATCCGGCGATAGTGGAATTAGATGTAATCGAAATTGAGCCGGCCATGATTACGCTCGCCCAAAAAATCGGGCCAAAAGTCGCAAACACGTTCAACGACCCGCGCTGTAACATCCACATTGAAGATGCCAAAACGTTTTTTTCCGCGGGCGGCCGCAGTTACGACGTGATCGTTTCCGCGCCGTCGAATCCGTGGGTCAGCGGCGTGTCGAGCCTCTTCTCCATAGAGTTTTACCGCCACATCAGCGACCACTTAAATGACGGCGGGCTGCTTGTCCAGTGGTTTCAGGCGTATGAGGCCGACATCACGATATTAGCCTCGGTACTCAAAGCGCTCGGGGAGTATTTTCCGCTTTACGATATGTATATGTTCGAGTCCAACCTTATCATCGTAGCAGCGAAAGACGCCGGCGCCGACCTCAGCATCAAGCGGGACATATTCGAGATTGCGCCCAATATGGAAGACGAGATGTTTATGTGGCTTTTGGGGATAGACGGCCGGCTGGCCCGCGTCGCCGGCAGCGGGCTGATAAGGCCGTTTATCAACACGTATCCCACGCCGGCCAACACCAACTTTCACTCGTTTGTCGACCGCTACGCCGTGAAGCACCGCTTTATGAACAGCCGCGTGCGGGAGCTTAACGAGCTGCGGCAATTCATCGTTCCCGTGCACAGGATTATCTCCGCCGACACAAACCGTTTGAGCCTGTCGCCAAATACGCTATTGCCGTCCGTCCATACCGCCACCTCCGACTTGCGCGATGTTTCAAAGGCGAGGGCGCTTGCGCTGGATCTCGCGATAAACGCCGCCGCGGTCAAAAACACGTCGGTACCGCCGCCGGCCCCCGTGCCGATACTCATCCTGAACGACGCCGCCGTATGGCGGAGCGGGGCAGACTTCGTACCCGCGCAGATGGCAATCACCGGCATACTGCGAGAAACGCTGCCATACCTGTCCGCCGGCGAGATGCGGGAAGTGTGGGGTATCATAGAACAAAAGTTTGCAAAATGGGAATTAACCGAGTATCAACAAGCATGGATGGCCTACTTCGAGGCGCTTTGCGGCTACGATCTGCCGGAGATAAAACGGCTGTCGCTAAAATTATTGCCAAGCGGTAACTTAAACTCTGAACTTTACAGCAATCAGATATTGATAGCGTCGCTCCTGTCTTCGTCCGCCGCGCTTGGAGATACGACGGGAGTCGGGCGGGCGTGGGAGAGTTATACTGCGAACCGCGAGCGCCCGCCGGCAATCCCCGCATCTATCCGCGCGGCGAAAGCGGTACTGGACGAACGCTAAGCCGAATCGTAGCGCCGCAAGCTGGAGCAAAATAATATTTACGGCCTTCTTACCTCACGTCTGTCCTGACTATAAAAATTGACGCCGCCGGACTCTGCACCGACGCGGAGGGGGTTTATTTTATACGTTTTGAGGTGATTTTCATGTTTTTTGACCGATTTCGCGTTTAAGTTTGAGTCCAAAATCAACATTTTTTGAAAAAAAA
>JAITFQ010000064.1 GCA_031281225.1 Chitinispirillales bacterium | reverse complement strand
ATTTCGGTCATTTTTTTACATTCGTAAGACATCGTCAACCGTGAGCCCGGTTGACTCCGCTATGGTGTTTACGTCTATTCCCTTAGCATGCAGAGACTTTGCGATTTCTATCGCTTTTTCCCATTTGCCCCTTTCCATGCCTCTCTCCATGCCTCTCTCCATACCCCTCTCCATGCCCCTCTCCATACCTATCGCCACACCCTCCTCTTTCGCAATCATCACCTCGTCTTCGTGTCTCCACTCTCTCGTCAACATATTAAAAACCTCCTTTTTATGGTGTTTCAGAAATTTTTTCAAAATATTATGCTCCATACAATACTCTAAAAAATCAATATCAAAGTCAAAACATATTTTAAGGGGGGAGGTCTCCCCCTCGCTCCAACCAAAAATTAATGGACAAAAAGCCGTCCATTAATATTTGGTTTCCGCTACCCCCTCTGCGGGGACACCCCGCAACGCCCCGTTCGCTTTGCATGCACAAGTATATAGCTCCGTCCTTACAAAAGGAACGCCGGCCTGGCTGAACAGCAGCCCAAAGACAGAGTCCCTGTACTCGCGGTTGGCGGATGGGTTGACTGGTATATTTGTGTTGGAGGTGCTCATATAATAATAAATATAATAGATGGGATTGGGGGGATGGAAAAATTTGTTTTTTGAGGGGGTGGGAGGGCGGGGATGATTCCCCGCCTGCCCAAAGTGATATTAGTGAAAGTAAACGCCTATTTGCCTGAGATTTACGACTTCGCCGGTTTTGATGGTTAGTCCGTTACCTTCGCCGCCGCCACCACCGACAAAGTCATCGGTGCCGTGTATTCTTAGCATGTTGCTGAAGGCGGCTGTGATATCGCCGTCCTGGCGGATTGTTGTTTTTGCGCCTGGGCGCCAGGTTAATCTATTTCCACCATTAAATAGAACCGCGCCATGAATAGTACCTTCCTTAGGCCAATGAAAAGTATGGCCGTCTCCACCTTTAGCTTCTTGATGCACATATACCAGGCCGCGAAAATCTCCTTCGTGAGGTCCAAAACCGGTCAACCTGACATCTTTGCCCGAAACATAGATCATCGTACTCGCGTTGGCACCGCTGGAGTAGAAATTTCCGTTGGCATTCAAATCTTCTTTCTCTACATTAAAAACAACTTTTTCGTTAAAGCTGCCGCCCGACCAGCCGATTCTGGTGTCCATATCAATTAAAAAATGGCTTGTAGGGTCTCGTCGATTGGGGTGGAAATATTGATCGAACGCAGCGTCGCCACGCGCCATTTTAATAAAATTTTCTATCGCGTCGCCATTAATCATGTCCCCACCTTCCCTTCGCATTAATTCACTGAGCGAAAAGAATTTTTTGGCTCCAACGTCCAGAACAAGATTCGGTTCCTTGCGGCTTTCAAGATGTCTCATTCCTAATCCGCTTAGAATAGTTGTAGAATCCATTGATGGCAAAGGATTGGGCATATTAGCAAAACCTGTTGGGCCGATATTACGCTGACTCTCCGTTTCCGCACCTGGACCGATATGCCGCCACCATTCCATATTGTGAAATGTACATCTACCGTTCACGTTTACGCAATTTGGACCCACCATGCGAAGGTCATCGGTATAATGAAATGTTTTATCCGTACCAACGCTTCGCATAGCTGAGGTTATTGTACCAGTATTTCCTTTATTATCAAATCTTCCGCCAATCCAAACATTTCCGGCGACGTCGACAAGGCCTCTACTATCAGAGTGTCCTCGGCTCCAAAAATTCCCACGAAAACCAACATCATCTTGAAATACTAAATTTGGTTCCGGCCAACTACCTGCGGTCTGCATTTCAAAATGGCTATTGAAGTAAGCTTTTGTTTCAAAGCTGACCTGCGGGTTATTGAAATGGATTCCCCCTTGAAAAAAAGCATCACCATGTTCCCCTGCTTTTGCAAACTCCACCTTAGCGGCGCTATTATTAACAAATATATCGGTTTGTTGGGTACTTCTCGCAAGCGTCACATTTCCTTCAAACCTTACAGACGAATTAAACGTTAACTCTGCCATATCCTCTCCAACATAAAACGCATTCTTTACCCATTCGCCTCCTCCATCTTCAATCTCTAAATTCTCCACCTCAAAAAACGCCGTCGCCTTTTGCAAGTCTCTCCCCGCAGGGTTCCTCCCGCTGTTGACTTCAACCCGCGCAAAGAACCTGCCGTCTTGTGTTATTACATCGACGATTTTGCTGCTGAAAAACTGTTCGGGGTTTTTGCTGAGTTCAAATTTGTGGCCTGGTGTAAGGTTGCCGCCAAAGTTTATGTATTGGGTATCGTTTTCGAGGAAGACCGCGTTTATCATGTCCGTTATCATTTTTCTCCCGTCAGCGTCAGTCTCGGCTGTATTATTCCTAAAAAACGTTTCCGTCGCTATAATCCCGCTATTGGCTGTAGACGACATGAGCAGCGTCGACCCGTAGTTCCTGCTTGCGGTTGACTGTCCGCCGGTGGCTTTCACCATTGCCGCCGTGACGATGCCGATGAACACGAGCGCCACCATGACGCCGACTATCACGGAGCCGGATTCTTGCGGGTGTGGGCTACGCCGGTTTACACGGGGGGGGGGGGGGGTGGTGTGCGCGATTTTTTTCTCGGCTTGGTCTTTGGTTAGTAGCTTTTTCATGTTTTGAAAGACTTCCTTTCTGTCATAGTGTGTTTTTATTGTGCCGAGTAACAAGCATACTGCTTGTTACAGGCTGCGCGTCGCCGCGGTTTTCCTTACGTTCAATACAATACCACCCACTTAGCGTCCGGCGTACCCTGCCGGCGCTTAAGCGGATAAAGCTTCTTTTTTGCGGGTCAGACCCCCCTGTTATTCTATAGTATACTACAATTCTTGCGCCGGGTCAATAGTTTTTTTATTTCGGTCATTTTTTTACAGGCGTAGGACGTCGTCGGCTGTGAGGTGAGCCCGGTTGACTCCGCACATACCCCGCCCCGTTAAAAAAAATATCACAAAAAATACCACTGGCACCGCGACTTGTATTATATTCCGGATTATGGAGCCGAATTATAGAACCAGAACGCCAATTGTTGTATTTTGGGGTATAATATCAACATATTAACCGTAGGGGGTACTATGTTTATCGGTACAAGCAGGGTCAGTGGCAGCAAAACAGTTTGTTTGTCTCGGCGCAAGCCGGTCTGGACGGCGTTAGCCGCGATGATGATCATCGCGGGGAGCGGGTGGGTAGGGGCGCTTAGCACGGCGGTGGGCGCGACTGTTATCTATGATATGCAAACCGACGCTAATTTGGCGGCTGCCCGAACCGGTGCGGATCACGGTTTAATCAGGTATAACGCTACTGCCGCAGGCGGCGCTACGTATACGGTAAATACGTCAGGGGGCGGCAATAACTCGATTTCCGTTACAGGCAGGACCGCCAACACCCAAGGCGTAGCCGTTTCTATCGGTTGGATAAAAGACCATCTTGCCGCTAACACCGGCCCCGACATTGAGAGTTATGTTTTAACCGTTACCGGCACTCTCGGCACAGCTTCACAAACCAGCAGGATGCTGTTATTAAGAGCGAGAGTTGAAGGGTGGACAGCGGCCGGAACGGATGTTACTACGGATTACGCCGTAGGCGAGGGCGGTGCGTTCCAAGCTGTTCGTACCTTATCAATTGATGACCTCAACGGATATACCAATAATGCGGCGATATGGATAACGACTAACAGTACCGCAGGAAACAGCCTGCCCATAGTAATCACCGGCCTCACCATAGAGGCGGTTCCTCCGGCGTCAGAAACACAGGAAATCACGATCTTTGACATGCAGACCGACCCTGTGTTTCCAAGTATAGGGAGAGGTAACGTCGGTGGGGGTACAGGCGCACGCGACCACCATCCGATGTTTTTTGTAAACGTTGGCGGAGATGCGCATTCTGAAGCCAACGCTTCCGGCGCGATAATCGGCACACAGCCTAATCTCGCGTTCGGCATGGCCAATACTAACGGGACATCACAAGGGCTTATGATTAACATAGCCGCGTTGGGTATTAAGGTGAACCATAGTGTAAGGTTTGAAATTGTGGGTACTCACTCAGGTACCGGTACGGCGCGGTTTCGGACGGAAAACGGTATCACCCCCCAAAGAACATTCGGAGACGTAGCAATTACAGATAATGCGTTCACCATATCGCATACCGTTCCATACGCTACACTTGCCGCAGACATAACACAGGCCGCAGCCGGTCGTTACGGCATTAATCTACCTACGGGTACGCATACGATTACAACGCTCCGCATAATAGCAATTTGCCCGCCCGGCTGCGATGACTGCGAACCGGATCTGCCGCTTGTCACCCCGTTCACATGGGGCGCTCCCGGCGGCCCGGCGCTTCACAGCGCTACCAATGCCACCGCCAACAGGGGCGGTGATGTGAGCTATATTACCCATGTTATTAGAACTGGTGAACCTAATATTAATCCATCGGTGCTTCGCTTTAGCAATCCTATCATTACAGACGAAGACAAAGATGTAATCCGTGAAGCTGGCAACAGCATGTTTACGCTTTCCCCGAGTTCGACAGCCAACAGGGTGCTTCATGTATGGACAGATTTGTCCGCCGATGTTCCCGGCGCCGCCGGTAATGTGGATTCGTTGAATTTCATTACAACCGCGAATCAAACCGCAGGCGCAATCATAGGCCCAATAGGCAATTTAGACCCTATAGAGATAAATATCCCGATACATTTGCTGTATCTGCCTCCTGCGGGCGGCCAGCCGGAAAAATTCGCGAGCGCGATTTATGTTTTAACAACGCTCGGCTCTACAAACCTTACCGCCACCATAACCGACCCGCCGGCTGCAAACGCCGACGGCCGGTTTAGAGTAGACGTAACTAACGCAATAAGTCACGCGGTATTAACTATAGTCCCACCTTTGCCCTTTGCCACAAACATCTCGCTTAATTATGGGATAAACGCGTCTGAAATGCGCTTTACATGGTGGACGCCCAAGGGCGAAGCTACCGCGTCTGTTATTCAGTTGGTACCAGCAGCCAGCTTGGTTGGCGGTCAAATGCCGGCCAACCCAACTACGTTTAACGGTGTAGCGCCTGTTCCAATTCCGTCCAGTTTACCCGCGTATGATTTCGACGTAAACAGGGTAATAGCTACGGGGCTTTTACCAAACACCGAATACGCTTACCGCGTAGGCGACGGAACCGCTAACAACTGGAGCGCGATACACACTTTCCTTACCTTCAACCCGAACACAGAGCATATCGCGATTGTGGTCTCCGATCCGCAGATCTCATCCGGCGCAGTCACAAGAATGAGGAACGCCTGGTCGCACTCGCTCACCAGCGCGGTTGCGAGAGCGGACGGGTTGGGCGGCGCCAGCCTTATGATAAGCGCCGGCGACAACACCGCTTATGCCAACGATGTGGTTGAGATTGACGCCTATTTGTTTCCGCCTGAACTCAGGAGCCTGCCGGTGTTTACCACCGTCGGTAACCACGATGCCGTTGACCAAAGGGGAGGCGCGGGCTATCAGCCAAATCTCGCCTTGCTTCCACTGGTATATAACTGGCCGAACCATAACTGGCTGAACGGAAGCCCCACCAGCACGGATAACCAGCGGCGCGGCGGCGGCAACCATTACTTCAGCCACGGGAATACGCTGTACATATCCCTTAATACCAACATCACCCACACCACTGCCAGCCTTAACGCGCACAGGGCATTTATCCAAGAAGCCGTGGCTTCACACCCCGACGCCACATGGAAAGTCGCGACTTTCCACCATGACATTTTCGGCAGCGGCAGCGGCCACTCCGCCGGTATGGTCGGCAGCGGCAGGCAGGCGCTCGGAGCGGTACTTAACGAGTTCGGTATCGACTTCGTTATAAACGGGCACGACCACACTCACGGACGCTCTCTGTTTATGGACAGCACCACCGTTGTACAAAACCAAAGACCCGTTGATTTTGCGAGGAACATGGACAAAAAGCTTGTATTTGATCCACATCCCGGTACGTTTGTCGCGCCGGACGGCATAGTCTATATGACCTTAGGTTCGCCCGCCGACTTTCCAAAATACACATCAGTAGTTCCACATCATCCCTGGGTTGCGTACACTGACCCGGAGGAATATGACGACTTCGCGCAATATTCCATTATGAGGATCGACGGCAACTCCCTTACATTCGAGACTTGGGTCATCCCTTACAACACAAGCACCCGCTTGCCTTCGGGCGCGCCGGAAGTTATGCACAGTAGCATTACGCTCCGCAAGAACGCCACGCATAGTGATTTACAACAATTGATTACAGGCGCCGAAGCATTGCCGCAAGGCGACATCACCGGTACAACCTGGAACGCGTTCCAAGCTGCGATAACAAGCGCGAAAGCGGTCGCTTCCAGCGCGGCTCCGACAGCGATACACAACGCGTTTATGGGTATTTATGACAGGTATTACGAACTTGAAACAACAACCAACAAAGACCTGCTTGCCGCTTTGGTCAAAGAAGTGGCGGATACCCTTGCCGTCGCTGTTGAAGGTTTGTGGGCCGGTCAGTATCCCGCCGGAACAATAGCTGTATTACGGGTGGTTTTTGAACCCGCGGCGGAGGTTAACGCGCTCCCGCTGTCTACGCAAGAGGAAATTGATGCGCAATACGCCCTGTTAAGAGCGGCATTCGACACTTTCCTCGCGGGTGCCAGCGACATACCGCGCCCCTGGATTGATATCCACCAGATTCCGGCGACGGGAACTTACACAATGGGTTTAGTTGACTGGATGACTGACACTCTCAGGTTAAATCCTCATTGGAATCATATAAACTACTGGGACAGGTTTTTCGCGCATAATACGAAGTATAGCTTCGCCGGCGGCACTTTCGGGCAAAACTATACAACCTTTGCCGAAAATTCCGCTCCCGGCGGCCCGCGAACCGAAAACCGTTTTGCTCCGGCTAACGCTACAGGAGGACGCCGCCCCGGTGTCTCGCAAGCAGCCTCGCACATAACAAGAACCCACGTGGGCGAGTGGATACGGTATGAGCTGAACGTTGCGCAAGCGGGTGAATATCGTGTAGAGTTAGGCGCGATTAACCCGCGAAATGCGGAAATGGTGGTGCTTTTAAGGGATCTGAACTACAACACACTCACGTCGTTTAGCATTCCGGCAAACCACGGCACAGCGGGAGAATGGGAAACCGCTCCGATGATACCCGCAAGCGGTAATATTTACCTGCCAGCGGGCAACTTTATCATCGAGATGGTGTTTATGAACGACGGCGTGAGCGCGGTTCACAACGGCTCAGGTATTCCGTCAACATACACAAATGGCCCGAACGTCGACATCCTGACGTTTGAACGTGTCGGCGCCGGAACACCGCCCACATGGAGCAGGCCCAACACTGTCTTCATCCTTCCGCTTCCAACTAACGACGCCGCTGGAAACGTACTGAGGCAGCGCGGATGGGGAACCAACGGAGTGAGCGGAGAGTGGGGAACCATAACGGGAAGCCCGCTAACCGCGAGTCTGATAAGCTCGACGACCCACATCGTATTTGAAGTGGCGGCCAGACCAACGGGCAACGTTGACGTCGTTTTAGCGGGTAACGCCCCCGGTCTCGGAGACTGGAATCAGCAAACGTACAGCACCACGGGAGCAAGCACTACCGGACACAACGCTGTGTATAACGCTGTTTCAGGGACATACACAATTGATCTCCAGTTGCATCCGGCATACGACCTCTGGCGCACTACGCAAATCGGCAGAATCATAGTTTCACACAACAGCGACGGCTGGGACGAACTGAATGTCATAACGGCGTATTTAATGCTTGACACGCCGGTATCAATTAGCGAAACCGATCGTGAAATTCCGACTGGCGGCGAGGATGTGGCAGTTATCATCCCGCCCATCACCATACTGTCGGGCGAATTTACGGCAGGCCCGAATCCTGTTGAGCGGTCGTCGGGAGCGGTAAATTTCTTCTGGCAAGGCAAGCGCATAAACGACGGCGCATTGACAATTTACGACGCGTCGGGTAATGTCATCAATCGTGTGAATATTGTTGACGGCGCAGATGCGGCCAATCCTCGCCGTGTTGTCGGTTCGTGGGATTTAACCGATTCGCGCGGCAGAACGGTATCAACAGGAACATATTTGATACACGGCGTATTGACAGCCATCGACGGCAAGCGTGAGCGGGTGTCGGTGGTGGTTGGGGTCAGGTAAGCGGGCAGTTCACGTTTTTGCAGAAGAGGGCGGCCGTAAGGCTGCCCTTACATATTTTCTAGTCTCAAAGAAAGGGTTTCAATTATGAAACGCACAGATATTCTCGGTGCCGCTGTCTTTCTTTTGGCGATGGCCGCCATGTCGTTCACGCCTGCTTTTGCCGGCGACGGCCCGGTGGCGCGGTACGGGCGGTTATTTGCTGACGGTAACAGGATTGTGGGCGAGCATTCGGGCGGGGAGGCGGTGCAGCTCAAGGGGCCGAGCTTCTACTGGAGCCACAGTAATTGGGGCGGCCGCCATTTTTTCATCACCGACGCGGTTGACGCGATGATCGACGGGTGGAAAGCGCAGGTTATTCGGTTTCCGCTAGGGATTAACGAAAATCCGGATGCGAGAGACGACGGCGGCTACGACACCGACCCGCAAGGGAACTGGGAGCGGTTGAAGTTCGTTACCGACCACGCTATCTCACGCGGCGTCTATGTAGTTGTGGACTGGCACGCGCACAACGCACACACACCTGAAAACACGGCGCGGGCGATTGAGTTTTTCACAAACGACACGCTGGCTGGCAAATGGGGCAACAATCCCGCTGTGATCTTCGAAATATACAACGAACCAATCGGGGCGGCGGCCACCTGGGCGACGCAGGTCAAGCCCTACTCCGAAGCGGTTATCGGGGCGATACGCGCGAAGGGTTTTGATAACCTGATTATCGTCGGCAATCCTACTTGGAGTTCAAGACCGGATATCCCGGCGGACGACCCTCCCGTCGATTCCGAGGGCAAACCCTTTGAAAACATGGCGATGTCGTTTCACTTCTACGCCCGCGCCCACCAACTCAATTCAAATCACTGGGCTGTCGGAAAAAGCTACCGCCAACTCATTTTAGACGTGCTTGACAGAAATTTCCCCGTCTTTGTCTCCGAGTGGGGCACAAACGACGCCTCCGACACCATCCCCTACGCTTTTGATCAGACCGATTTGTGGCACCATTTTTTGGATTCGCTCAAAATATCGTCGTGCGCGTGGTCGGCGGCTGTTGTTGGAAATGCCCTTGACTATTGGAACGGGTGGTCTAACCCGCTGAACCTCGGCCCCGGCGTTCTCGCCAACTGGACCAACCCCGACAACATGACCCCCCACGGCCGCTATATCTACCGCTGGCTGACCGGCGACTCAACGATTGTGCTCGAATCAGACGACGGCTGGCCCGCATTTGCCGGCTTGCGCTCGCAGATACCGTTAGTGAGTACCGGCAATTGGAACGTGGGCGTACCCAACACTACCACTACGCTTGATTGGGGAGTGACGGATGATGGTATTCTCAATATGAAGTTTAAATTGGACAGGGGCACCCTCACACACGAGCCATACGCCGGCATAGGACTCGTGGGCGATGTGTCACGTTGCGAGTGGGGTATAGGCTACACGTATAGAGGCAGCAAACACACATTGCGTCCGGAACAGAGCGACGTAAACGGCGAAAACGGTTGGGACTACCATTACAATACAAAACCCACAGGCGCGGCTGAGGACTGGACGACAGTAAGGATACCCTGGGAATATTTCCAACAGTTCGGATGGGGAAATCCACCCGTACCTCAAGACGTCACGAAAGTTACAACCCTGAGGTGGTACGTAGGGTTTATGGAGGCCAGTAGCGGGGACGAGGGTGAAATTTGGGTGCGCGACGTCTGGTGTTTGGGCGATCCGGATGGCGAAGTAGTGTCTGTCCGCCCGTCCGCCAACAACCGTCCCGCAGTTAGCGCCGGCCAGTCCGTAAGGATGTCGGGACGGGTATTGCAAGTACGTTTGGCTCATGATGGCAAGATTGATATTTTCGACCTGAAAGGCGCGAGGGTCCGCACGATAGAGTTAAGGCAGGGCGATCACGCGATAAGGATGAACGATTTGCCCAGGGGCGCGTATGTCGTTCGGGCAAGCGCGGGATCGTGGAACAGGTCGGTCAGAATGTTGCTAAAGTAGCGGATGCCGGAGGGCGGGACATCAGCAACCAAAAACAAAAAAGAATTTGACTGTGTCATGTACAAATAGTATCTTTACGTGTGCAGACGTAATGGCTCTGTGTGATACGATCGGGGAGAGGTGCGTTTCAATACCATATACATTCATTTAAGGAGGTTTGTGTTTATGTCGAAAAAACATTGTGTTAGCGCTAACGCGGTGTCGCTTTTTATGGCGGCGGTTTTGCTTTTCACCGGGGCGGCAGTTTCCAGCGCGAACGCTTCGGGGATGCGCGATATTACCACGCAGAAGCTTGTCGAGGACATGGGGTTGGGGATTAATTTGGGAAACACGTTTGACGCGTGTGTTTCTGAAGAGGCCAGAGGGGTTATGTGTACTGGTGCGGAAGGGCAGGTGTGCGACTGGATTACAACTTGGCTACCGGATCCGGCAAACCCTAGCGCCGGTGATTTTGAAAGGGCGTGGGGCAGTCCGATTATAACCAGGGATATGATAAAAGGATACGCGAATGCCGGATTCAAAACAGTCCGTGTTCCGGTTGCATGGTCTAACGGCATGCAGAGAGACGGCAATTATAACATTATGCCAGGTTTGATGACTCGCGTTCAGGAGGTCGTCGACTGGATTTTGGACGAAGATATGTACGTGATTCTCAATATCCACTGGGATGGCGGATGGTGGGACAATTTCCCGACCGATTCTGTTGGAAGCATGAGGAGATTCCTGCGGATTTGGGAGCAGGTCGGCGATCATTTTAAGGATTACAGCGATTTTCTGATGTTTGCGTCGCTTAACGAAGAGGGAGGGTGGAGCGCCATTTGGAATAGTGATGAATGGAATTCAGGCGCCCCCAACTGGCGGGGTAACGAGGAAGCGAAGGCACGCTCTTTCGGGATTTTGAACGCCATCAATCAGGCGTTCGTTGATGAAATTCGTTCACAGGGTGGCAATAACGCCAGGCGGCATCTGCAGGTTCAGGGGTATAATACCAACATTGACCTCACATGTGACCCGCTATTCCAGATGCCTACCGACACAGAAAACCGTCTTGCCGTATCGGTCCATTATTACGACCCGTTCGCTTTTACTCATATCACGGAACCGGTAAATTGGGGTGAATGGATACATCCTATGACGACATGGGGAACACCAGCCGACTATTTGGAACTAAATAATTATTTGGACAAAATGAAAGTCAATTTCGTTGACAAGGGTATCCCCGTCATAATAGGCGAATATGGCGTCGCCAGTTGGGATGCCACGTTTCTAAGAGAACGGGAATCTGTCCGTATGTATACGCTTGCCGTAACCAAGGCCATGCTCGACCGTGGTATGCTCCCGGTACTTTGGGACGTTCAGTTGGACGCCTCAGACGGCGAAATCATCTATTACTATGACAGGCACATAGCCAACTTCGTCGACGTGGGAATGCTTAACGGATTCAGGGAACTTGCCGGACTTGAACCGGTATCAATCGCTGGCCGTTCAATCACCGCGAGGCCCGCAACCACCCGCCCCAGCGTCGCCGTACGGGGCAGGACGCTGAACGTATCGTCGTCCACAGACACCGATTTTCAAGTGAGGATGATTGATGTAAGAGGCAGGATTCGCGCGAACTTTAATATCAGCGGCGGTAACGGAAGCTATTCTCTTGGCAATCTGCCCTCCGGCCGGTATTTTGTGGAAGTAAGGGGGGCGGTCACTGGCGTCAAGAGTGTTTCGGCGATTGTTGTCAGGTAATAATGAAAAAAGTAGAAATTTTTACAGACGGCGCGTGTTCCGGCAACCCCGGCCCTGGTGGGTACGGGGTTTTGCTTAAATACAAGGGTACCGTAAAGGAACTTTCGAAAGGATACTCCGGTACGACAAATAACCGCATGGAGCTCATGGGTGTGATCGTCGCGCTTGAATCGCTGAGAGAGCCGTGCGACGTGACCGTCACCACCGACTCGCAGTACATAGTGAACAGCATAGAGAAAGGCTGGGCGGAAAAATGGAAAGCCGCTGGTTGGATGCGCAACAAAAAGGAAAAAGCGTTAAATCCTGATCTGTGGGAGCGCTTACTCTGCGCGATTAACCGTCACAAAGTGGCGTTTAAATGGGTCCGCGGCCACAGCGGCCACCCAGAAAACGAACGCTGCGACGACCTCGCGGTAAAAGCCTCCGTAAAACCCAACCTGCCGCCAGATATCAGAGGCGAGCACACATAGGGGCGGGGAGGCTCTCCATTGGCCTCAAAGCCTGCCTCCAAAACCGTATAAGCCCGCCGGACAAATTAATTTTGACGTTAATCTTCTAATGCCATCCCCCGCCCATAATATATATTATTACCCATGAACAACGAAACAATCAAAACTCCGCTGCCGATAGGCAAGTCGTCTTTCGAGAAAGTTATGGAAGGCGGCTATTACTATGTGGATAAGACACTATTTGTTAAGGATTTGCTGGACAAGGGCGCGGAGGTCACCCTCTGTACCCGTCCGCGGCGGTTCGGCAAGACGCTGAACCAGACTATGCTCAAATGCTTCTTTGAGGACACTACGCCGTTTGGCGGCAAGGACACGCGGGCGCTGTTCAATGGGCTGAAGATAGAGAGCGCGGGGGAGCGGTATCTGCAGCATCAGGGCAGGTATCCGGTGATATTCTTGAGTTTTAAGGAGGCGAAGCGGGCGAGTTTTGAGGAGTCATACGCGCAGTTAAAGAAGAACATCGCCAAAGAGTTTGAGCGGCATGGTTACCTTGCGGAAAAAATCACTTCACAAAAAAATCGTGATCTGTTCGAAAAAATAGCCAATGGCAGCGGCTCTTCTATCAATTATTCCGATTCCCTCGCGTTTCTTAGCGAATGTTTGGCGAATCATTACAACAAAAAACCCATAATTTTAATCGACGAATACGATGTTCCCCTCGAAAACGCGTGGTTTCGCGGTTTTTATGAAGAGATGATAAACTTCATCCGACCGCTTCTGAGCAGTTCGCTCAAAGACAGCCCGCACCTGCAATTCGCGGTGATGACCGGTTGCCTGCGGGTTTCCAAAGAGAGCATTTTTACGGGGCTTAATAATCCGGATGTTATATCAATATTGGATACATACTATTCCGAGCGCTTCGGTTTTACTCAATGCGAGATGGATGCAATGCTCGAATACTATGGCCTTATGGACAAAAGGGAGGCTGTCAGGGATTGGTATGACGGCTATTTGTTTGGAAACACGGAAGTATACAACCCCTGGAGCGGAATACACGCTGTAAGCAAGTGGCTTGTGAACATAAATGAACTCCCCAAGCCCTACTGGTCAAACACCAGCGGCAACGAAATCGTCCGCGAATTGATAAACAGAGCGGACAGCGAAACAAAAGCGGACCTCGAAACCCTGACGGCGGGCGGAACAATTTCAAAATTGATCCACGAAGACATAACCTACGATGAAATATATAAAAGCAACGACAATCTATGGAATTTCCTCTTCTTCACCGGCTATCTGAAGAAAGTGGGCGAGACCGCCGACGGTAAGGGGAGAATAATTGTTGAAATGAAAATTCCCAATATGGAACTGGGGATTATTTTTGAGAACAAGATACAGGAATGGTTTAACGAACGCATATCCGGAAAAAATCTCGACACATTTTTTAACGCTATTTTGACTGGCGACGCCGAAACTTTCCAAACCGAACTTGAAGCGCTTCTCGGAGAAAGTATCAGCTTCATGGACAGCGCTGAAAACTTTTACCACGGATTCATGGCCGGCATCCTGTCCCGTCTTGACGGCTACCGCGTCACGTCCAACCGCGAAAGCGGAAAGGGGCGCAGCGATCTAGTCATGTACGCTGTCAACAAAAGAACGGGCAAGGCGGTCATATTTGAATTCAAAGTAGCAAAAAAATTCCGCGAACTACCCGCCGCGTGCGCCGAAGCCCTGAAACAAATCGAAGATAACAACTACGCCGCATACTGGGACGACGACGGCTATGACAACATTATGAAATACGGTATCGGTTTCTGCGGGAAAAATTGCGAGGTCGGAAAATTAGGCTGAGACTGAAACACTGCCCGTCTTGAAGAAAATGGCGGCCGCAGGAAGAGGACTGCAAAATTTTTTATAAATATGTTTGCCGGAGACAAAAGGTGATTAAAAAAAGCGGATTGTTAGCCGTAATTCTGCTCAGCGTAGTGTTTTTTGCGGTATGTTCACTGCAAATGGAAGCCGCGCCGCCGGATAGGGAGCATGTTTACGCCGTGGGCGGAAGCGCCGCTTTGGAAACGCCTTTTTCTTTTTCCGATTGGGTAAAAACAGGGGTAGAGCGCAATCTCATTACCGAAAACCGCTGGAAGTTGATACTTAACGGCCTCGGCGTTACGATGCTTATTTCTGTTGCCGCGCAGATTTTCGGCACTCTTTGGGGGAGTTTTGTTTGCTTCGTACTCTTGCGGAAAAATAAGCTTGCGAAGCGCCTCGCGAATCTTTACTGCAGCCTTATTTACGGAACGCCGGCAGCAGTGTTGCTTATGATAGCCTATTATATAATTTTCAGCAGTGTGGATATTTCAAATATTCTTGTTGCCGTGGCGGCGTTCACCATGACAACCGGCGCGTCTGTGGCGCAAAATCTTAAAGGCGCGATAGGCGCCGTTGATCCCGTAGAAATTGAAGCGGCGCAAAGTATCGGGTTTTCGCCGGCCGGAACGTTTATAGCGGTTACCATGCCGCAAGCGGTACGCCGCGCCTTGCCCGCTTACATGAACGGATTCGTTGAACTGGTCAAGGCAACCGCGATAGTCGGTTTTATAGCGATTCAGGATTTAACGCGGGCGGGGGACATCATACGCAGCCGCACCTACGACGCTTATTTTCCGCTGCTTTTGGTGGCCCTGATTTATCTTGTCGTAACAACCGTTTGCGTAATGTTATTCAAGTTAATTATCAAAAAAATTAATAGAGGAGGCATGGGCCAATGAGCATGATATCAATTAAAAACCTTGAAAAACGGTTTGGAGATACCGTTATTCTCAAAGACATCAATACCGAAGTAAATAAGGGGGAGGTTATTTCGATTATAGGTTCTTCCGGCATGGGCAAAAGCACTTTTTTGCGGGCGATAAATTTTTTAGACGCGCCCACCGGCGGCGAAGTGTTTTTTGACGGAATAAAACTCACGTCGAAAAACATAGACTCCGTAAGGCGCAGGATGGGTATGGTATTTCAGAATTTCGGTTTGTTCAGCCATTTGAACGTTATGGCAAATCTTACGGTAGGGCCTGTTAAGTTGCTCAAAAAAACCGGGGAAGAAGCGGAAAAAAAAGCGGCCGAACTTCTCAAAACGGTCGGCTTGTCCGAGCGGGCGCACTATTTTCCACGCCAGCTTTCCGGCGGGCAGAAGCAGCGCGCGGCGATAGCAAGATGCCTCGCAATGTCGCCCGAAGTCATACTGTTTGACGAACCCACAAGCGCGCTTAACCCCACAATGGTAAGCGAGGTTATGGCGGTTATGCGAAATCTCGCCAAGTCAGGCATGACCATGCTTGTAGTCACGCACGAAATGGACTTCGCCCGCGAAGTCTCAAACCGCGTATTCTACATGGATGAAGGCGGCATTTACGAGGAAGGCGCCCCCGAAGAAATTTTTGAAGCGCCGAAGAGAGAAAAAACAAAAGCGTTTATTTACAGAATCCGCACCTTTACTTACAGCATACCCGGCGTAAATTTTGACTATCCGGAAATGCTGAGCGGCATGGAAAATTTTTGCTTTCACCACGCCATAGAAAGAAAAATCATAAATAAGTTACAACTGTCGGCGGAAGAGCTTGTTTTAAACCTGATCGCGCCAAACTACGGAGCGTGTTCGCTGAATTTAAATTTTTCGGAAAAGTCAGGCGCTTTCGAACTGTCGGTATCCTACGGCGGCGAAAGTTCAAATGCCGTGGAAATGTCCGAAGACGAACTGGCCGTCAGCCTGTTGAGAAACAGCGCGAAAACCATACGGCACGAGTATCTGGGCGGCAAAAATATAATTACCCTAACGCTTTGAGATGAAGCATGGAAAGCATATCTAAAATGATGTTACGACGGCTATTAATCGCGATTCCGCTAATTATAGTGCTTTTCGCGGCATGTTCGTCCGATTTGGAAAACATCCCGCCGGATAATGAGCATACTTACGCCGATCACACAGATTTCGCGGGTAAGAGAATCGGCGTTATTACAGGCATGATTACCGATTACGCGACGGAAAAATACATAAGGGGGATACCGATATATCATACGGAAAGGGCCGCCGGGATAGAAGACCTCAAAAAAGGCGGTGTCGACGGATTTATGATGAGCTTGCCCACGGCAAGGATATTAACGGCCGGGCGGCCGGACGCGGAAAAGTTGCAAATTATTGAAGTACCGGCAAATATTTTCAACGCTCCCATGGGCATTATTTCGGTAAACCCCGATATTATTGAACGATTCAATGTATTTCTCGGCATTGTAAGAGCGGACGGAACATTGAAAGATATGCAGGAACGCTGGCTGTTTGACCGGATATCATACTCTTATGCACTCATGCCCGATATTCCTTTGACCGGCGAAAACGGCGTTCTGAAAGTAGCCACCGACGCGACGCATATCCCTTTTGCCTATATCGGCGGAAGTAACAAACTCAAAGGTTACTGCATTGAACTTACCCTCCGTTTTGCCGCGCACGAAGGGCTGGAGGTCAAGTTCACGAGCATGGACTTCTCCGGATTGATTCCGTACACCATCAGCCAAAAGGCCGATTTTGCCATTGCAAATATATCGATAACGGAAGAACGCAAAAGGAGCGTGCTGTTTACCGAATCTATTTTTGACGAGCCTTTTGGTATAATTGTGTATAACCCAACGGGAGACGGAAGCGCCGCGCAGGTTAAGGCAAAAACAGCGTATCCCGGTTTAAATTGGATAAAAACCGGCGTAGAGCGCAACCTCATTGCCGAAAACCGCTGGAAAATGATACTCGACGGTCTTGGCGTTACAATGTTCATCTCTATTGCCGCGCAAATTATCGGCACTCTTTGGGGATGTTTTATTTGCTTCATGCTCTTGCGGAAAAATAAATTCGTGAGGTGCCTTGCCGGTCTTTATTGCGGCCTTATTCACGGAATACCGGTAGTCGTGCTGCTTATGATAACCTACTACATAATTTTCGCCGGTGTGAATATTTCAAGTATTTTCGTGGCGATAGCGGCTTTCACCATGATAACCGGCGCGACAGTGTCACAATGTTTTAAAAACGCGATTGTCTCCGTTAACCCCGTAGAAATTGACACGGCGCGAAGTATGGGATTTTCATCGTTTGGAGCGTTTATGACAGTTACTTTGCCGCAAGCGGTACAACGCGCCCTGCCGGCCTATACAAGCGGTTTCGTGAAACTTGTAAAGGCGACTTCGATAGTCGGTTTTATAGCGATTCAAGATTTAACGCGGGTCGGAAGCATAATCCGCAGCCGCACTTTCGACGCCTATTTCCCGTTGCTTTTTGTAGCTTTGGTATACATTATCGTAACCGCCGTCTGCGTGCGGCTGTTTAAGTTAATTGTTTTTAAAAACAATCTGAAAAAATAGGGTATCCGTTACGGCGTATGTTGTTGATTTAACGGAAGTTAACGAGGGGGAGCGCGAAGAATACAGGAGGTGCGCGGCATAACGATACTTTAGTTTACATAATATATATTATGCGACATTGTATAATGGTCAAAAAGCAGGGCTCGCTTAGGGCTTGCCCTGCGCTCCGGGCACCTAACTCATTGATTTGTCAACAATTATACAAAGTCAAATATGTCTCGCCTCGTTGCCGGTCAACGCCGGATCTACCGAAAACCGCCGTGTAATCGGTTCGTGGGATTTGAAAGATATGCGCGGCAGCGCGGTGTTTCTGAGGGAACGTATTTGGTTCGCGGAACAGTTGTTGGGGTTAGATGAGACCGCCCGCAACCGCCCTTATCGCCGGATAATCGGGCAGGTGTTCGTCAAGTATTGACGATAGCCTTTTCAGCGCGATTGGTATAAATTCGCGGTAACGCGGTTTTTCCTTGTTGATTGATAGGTTGGCGTACGCGCCCAGTGCTTGCATTAAGCGTTGGGCGGCGCAGACGTAGTAGTGTTTTTTTTCGGATTCGGAGGATAGGCCTTGCTTGTCAAAATAATAATCAGCTAACCGCCCGACAGAATTATCCCCTAACTGCGTAACATAAGGATCAAGCAGCAAAGACGCCAAATCGTAATGCGGCGGGCCGAGGCGGGCGCCCTGATGGTCTACGAAACGGACGCGCCCGTTGCAAATCAAAATGTTTTCGGACTGGAAATCGCGGTGCATGTTGACCTTGGGGATGCCCGCCGCGTATTCGGCCAATTGTTTACGTTCGCTCTCCCAGTCAGCCGTCAGCAAATACCCTTTCGCGAAAAACTCGACGGCGCAGTGCCGCGCGAAGTAATCGCTCTCCCATAAAAAAGTTTCCACGTCCATCATACGGGATGTAATAGCGTTACAGTTGCCGGTATCAACCCGATGCCACGCGCAAAGGGCGTCTATTACCTGACGGTAGACGGTTTCGATTAATGACAGATTACCGCTATTGTCCAAACAAAACTTTTTCAGTGTCACCGCGCCCAAATCCTCTTCCAAAATAAAGCCGTGGGCGGGATCGCTCGCGTAGATTTTTGGCAGGAGCCGGATTGTTGACGCGACATGCGTTTCGATCTCGAAAAATCGCGGCCAGTCCTCGTCGTTACTGTCCCACAGGACAAGTATGCGGGATTTTTGTTTTATTATTGACGATTCCGAAGACTCCGATTTTGGATAGACGCGGAAAAAGCGGCGCGTGGACGCGGCTTGGCCGGCCAATTCGACATTCCATTCAGAAATGTTAAAATTATCGATTGACGATTCAAGAAATTTTATCTGCTCGGGCGTTAATTTCACGGTCAATTCCATAAGTCTACTACCCCGTCGTTAACGTCAGCCTGAATTTTTGCCAATGCTTCATGCGTGCCGATATCCATCCACCACGAATCTGACTTTTCGGGGATGATTATGCCGGGGGCGCGGCCTGCGGCGGCGGCTCTGCGCCATATCGGTATGATTGAGAAATCATCATCGTTGACAAAATCCAAAAATTCCCGCCGATAAAACGCGACGCCGGTAAATTCCGCCCCTAAAATATTTTGCCCGCGGCCGGCGCCGCCGTAATCCGATGCCGTCCCGGAAAAATCACCGGAACTGTTGTCGTAAAAAATCGTCCCGCCGCTCTCCACGGGGATTGACACGAGGGAACAGATACGCCCTTCCCTCATAAAGCGCGTTGACAATTCGGCAATATCAAACTTGTGCAGGATATCGACGTTGGCAATTAAAAAAGCGTCGTCCGCCGCGAGAAAATTCCGCGCGAAATACAATGCGCCACCTGTTCCCCTGATCTCCCCCGCTTCATAAAACAGTTCAAACGGTATTGACGATCCCTTTTGAAACCGCTCCATCTGTTCATGTAAATAGTGGGAGTTGACGCCAATTGCCGAGAACACGCCCGATTTATGCAAAATCCGCAGATTATGCGCCAGAAGCGGCTCGCCGTAAACGGGGACGAGCGCCTTGGGTACCTTGTCGGTTATCGGCTTCAACCTTGTCCCGAATCCGGCCGCCAATATAAATCCTCTCACAGTTTTTTCCTTAGCGTCAAAAGGTTTTTATTTTCGTTGCGTCTGTACTCAATGGCATCCATCAGATTTTTTACCATAAATATCCCCAGCCCGCCCATCTCCCGCTCTTCCACCCCCTCGGTGATGTCGGGGTCTTCCTTTTCAAGCGGGTTGTACGGTTTTCCGCAGTCCTCGAATTCGATGGTAATTTCGCCTTCCTCCGTCGATACGCTTATAGTTACCTCACCGACGCCGGGGTGGTAGGCATAGTGTGCGATGTTTACGAATATCTCTTCTATGGCGATGGTGATTTGATTGCGCTGCTTGGGTTGGCAGTTCGCGGCTTCTAAATTTTTGGCAATGAAATCCAGCGCCGTTTCAAGATTTTCCAAACTCGCTTCTACGGACAGTTTTTCCATAGTGTCATTCTCACCTGCGGCTGGCGGGCCTATGTATCTGAGCGCGAGCATCGTTATGTCGTCCGACTGTTCCGCGCCCTCGGCGAATTTGTCTATTTCGTGTTTCATCAATAATGTTAAATCTTTCAGCGGCACATCGGGATTGTTGTTCGCGGCTTCCAGCATCCGTTCGTTGCCGAAGAGCGTTTTTTCTTTGTTCATAGCCTCGGTTATGCCGTCTGTGTACAGGAAGAGTTCGTCCCCTCTTTGCAGCATAATCTCATCTTGATCGTAAAGTTTGCTCTCAAACGCGGCCAATATCAATCCCGGCCTCATTTTAAGAAGTTTGCTGCACCCGCCGGAGCGCAGGATTGGCGGGGTGTGGCCGGCGTTCGTGTAGGTGAATTTTCCGGTTTTGATATTCAGATAACCCATAAAGGCCGTGACGAACATTCCGGCGTCGTTATTTTCGTAAAGCATGTTGTTTACTGTTCCGAAGACCACTTCCGGGCGTTTGCCGGATAATGCGGTGTTTCTGATAAGCGTTTTGGCGATAACCATAAACAGCGCGGCAGGGACGCCCTTGCCGGATACGTCGGCTACCAGTATGGCGAGCGTGTTTTTGTCAACAAAAAAGAAATCGTAAAAATCGCCGCCCACCTCCCTCGCGGGGAGCATGGCGGCGTAGATGTCAAACTCGGTATGGTGCGGGAACGGGGGGAAGACGCTCGGCAGCATGTTCGCCTGTATCTTTGTGGCGACGTTGAGCTCCACGTCGATGCGCTCTTTTTCGGCTGTGACCTGTTGCAGGTTTTCTATGTACTCTTTGAGCTTTTGCGCCATACTGTTGACGCTGCCGCCTAACCGCTCAATCTCATCTCCGGTTTTTATCTCAACCCGTGTATCCAGCTCGCCGCTCGCGATGCGCTCAAAACACTTTTCAAGCGTAAGGATCGGCTTAATGATTTTATCGGACATTTTCTCGGCAAGGTAAATGATTACAACGATCGCAAGGATAAGCACAAACATGAAATTTATCAGCATAACCCTGATCATGGAGTTTATAACGCTTAGCGTTTCCTGCGTCATCTCCTCTATGGCCGCGCTGTTTTCCGTAACTAATTCCATTATTTCGGAAACCGGCTGCACTATCACCACGCTCCAGCCCGTCGCGGGGATCTGTGAATACGCTATAAATTTTTCACCCATCTGGGTGTTGACTTTTTCAAACCCTGTTTCCCCGGCGGCGACCTTTTTTAACGTTTCGTTGTATTCCGGGTTACCTTTCCAGTAGGCGCTCCTCCTCTTATTAGCGCCGTTTCCATTATCGTCCTCGTTCTCGCCCTCACGCTTTATAAACTCTCGTGATGATATCAGCGTTTGCTCCGAGTCTATAATGAAGGCATAGCCGTGCCTGCCCACGTCAATATCGACGATCTCGCTATTCAGGTCGTCTATCACCACGTCTATCCCGACAACCCCCTTAAACTCGCCGTCCACCCCGTAGAATGGATGCGCGCATGTAATCACGAGTTTGCCGCTTGCCGCGTCCTCGTATGGGGCGGTCCAAAACGATTCGCCGGCCTCTTTCGCGCCTGTGTACCACGGGCGGTCGCGGGGGTCGAATTTCTGGTGTTGGTCGCTTGAAAACGGGCCGTAGACAATCATAAATCCCGATTCTGTCCCAAGGAAAAGGGAAACGGTCAGCACCTCCATGTCGTCGCCGTTGCTTTCGAACGCTGTTGTTATATTGCCGAGCAGATGCGCTTCCTGTCTAATCCGGGGGTAGTCCTCCTTGCCGTTTGCGCTCCTCAACTGCATGGCCAGCTTTCCGTAATTATCCGACGTTGAGAACTGTATCGGCATCGGGGGCATTCTATCGGCTTTTTGGTAGAGTTTGGCGATGTATCTTGAAAAGTAGAGCACGTCTTTTTCTATGGCCGTGAGCCGCTCGTCGATGATTTTTGACCGGCTTTTGGCCTTTGTCATCAGCTTGTCGTGGGCTTCCTGCTCTAAAAAGAGGTTGCTGTTGCTTATGGCGAACTCGCCGAGCCGCGCGCTCAACTGCTGCACCTTTGACCGCATGGTAAACGACCCGCGAAACGCGACGGCGCAAAAGGTGGTGAGCGATACGAGCGACATGCCCAGAACAATAAACAGGAACTTGCGCTTAATGCTGGATTTTTTCATGACGTTAAGCTATTTTCAGTATATCCGAAAATCCGGTCATTTCAAAAATATCCTTAATTTCCTGCGATACGTTGATAAGAATCATTGAACAGTTTTTTGATTTGGCCGTCTTCTCCCCCAAAAGCAGTACGCGCAAACCGGCCGAAGAGACGTAGGCGACCCCCACGAAGTCCAGCGTTACACTCTTCGCGTCGTCAAAAGCGGGAATCAGCACATTCTGAAGTTCCGGGGCGGTGACGGTGTCGAGCCGTCCGTCGAGTGCGAAAAATACCTTTGTTCCGTCCTGCGATTTTACGATTTTCATGGGGTATAGCTCCTTAACTGCGTTAATTGTTACGTATTGACCTGTATGCCTAATTGTACTAATATACTTTATTGCGCAACCTTGATTTCATTTTTTTAGTTTTTAATTTTTGGCGGATAGTATATTTCATAAAGGCCTGTTTTTTGGCTTTAACCCTGTAAAATAATGTATATTATACTTGTAGAACACTATCTTCGCCGGAGGCTTGCTTTATAATGAGTGCGGACAAGAGGAATATCAATGACCTTATTGCGCTTATTGAACGCAACAAGGTCGCGCAGGGCTACTCAAACTGGCACGGCCCCGAAGGCCGCCCCGCCGCTAAGGCGGAGGAAGAGGAAGAAGACGCGGTAGACGAGGATGACAACGACTACTCGGATGTCCGGCTCCTGATATTCGCCACAGAAGGCCCGTTCACTGAATCGCTCTTCCCTATGCTTGACCAGCACGAGCTCGTCTACGCCGTAACCGACGTGCAGGAGGAACTTATCGACATCGCCATAGCCAACCCGCAGATACGGCACGTGCTGATAGACCTCGATAGGCCCACCAACCCGGCCAAGGGGATGAACATATTTGCCGACCTGAAAATGCTCAATCCCAATATCCTCATATACTACTGCACGAAAAGCCCCATGTCGATGGAATCGCGCAATATCCAAACCAAAGGGGCGAAGTTGATGCAAAAGCCGGTTTTGCGGAAGATAGTGGATCAGTTTGTAGCGGAAAATTTTCATCATTAATAACATAAGTGGCTGAAAAGCCAAGGAGGAGACGGAAAGTATGAGTGAACAGCAGTCCGCAGCAAAAGTTGGCGTCGCGAGCAGTCCGGCGATGGGAATTGGAGATTTTTTGAATTTTGGGCTGGAGAACGCCAAAAAGCACTGGCTTAGCTTTTTCGGCCTGGTAGTTATCTCTGTAATAGCGTTCGCTGTCGCGGGAGCCATGATGTTTGTGCTGCCGCCGCTCGGGATTCTTATACTCATCCTCTTGCCGATACCCATTGCCTATACCATGATTAAAAACATCCTGAATCTCTGTCGCGGCCAAAAGGTAGATTTGATGCTTTTTTTAAAAATAAAACCGACGACGATGATCAATTTGATTATAGCCGGGATGATATGCTCTATTGCCATCACCATAGGTTTTATCCTGCTGATTATCCCCGGCCTCGTTATGACCTATCTGCTCATGTTCACCCCATACCTCATCATAGACCGCGACATGGGGGCTGTTGACGCTATTAAAGAGAGCATAAATTTGACTAAAAGCCGCTTCGGAGATATTTTTGTAGGCCTCTTTGTGAGCGGGATAGTCACCAACTTCGCCTCAATGTTCATCATCACGCTTATCTTTACCATCCCTATGGCCTGCTTCGTTTGGGTCTACCCGTATCTAGCGCTCACGGGGCAGTTGGAGGCGGCTAAAAAGTGTTTGGGAGACACCCCGGCACCGGCAGTATCGGCGCCCGTGGCGGAAAGCCCGGCGGTTGTTGAGGAAAATTCCGGTTCGGAACAAGCATAACGCGGTAATGTCAGATTCGTTTGGGCGGGCCAAACCCCCGCCCCTTACGAACCTGCTTTTTCAGAGACCTCAGCTGCCGCCTTTCGCCGCTTCTCCTTCTTCTGCTGATACAACAGCACGTCCGCCTTGTGCATGAGCGTCTCCACGTCGACCTTGTCGGTATGGCAGAACGGCACCATGCCAAAACTGATTGACACCTTGTACGGCTTCCCCGATTTCTGATTGTAGTCGTCGACAAACTCGGCTATGCGGCTCTCGAACCTTTCGAGCATCTGGGCGTTTGTGTTGAGCGTAAAGACGGTGAACTCGTCGCCGCCCAACCTCGCGAGGACGTCGGATTCTCTGAACGTCTTGCGCAAGACCGACGCGGTGACCTTGATGGCGTTGTCCCCCTCCTCGTGGCCGTAGGTGTCGTTTATCGTTTTCAGGCCGTCGAGATCGGCAAAGAACAGTATCCCGTCCTTCTTCATCCGCCGCGCCATGCTAAACATGTGCCGGGCGTGGTTCATGAAGCCGCGGCGGTTCAGAAGCTCCGTCAGTTCGTCGGTTTCGGAGATGCTGCTAAGGTGCTCGTTGTACTTTTCGAGCTCCTCCAATGCATTTTGCAGGCGCTCCTCTATCTTGTGCCTCGTTTGCACGAGGCTTATGAGCTTGAGGGCGCAGCTAATCTCCACTATCAACGACTCAAATATGTATATATCATTAAAATTCGGCTCGCAGACGACAAACCCGATGTGCTCCTCCATGTAGAAGAGCGATGACACGACAAAAGTATACCGCTCCTCTCTGTCGTATAAATTACTGTCGAGGATGCACTCGACTGGCATAGTCTTGCCGCTCAGCTCCGAACTGCCGAGGCGGTCGTCGCCGGCTACTACGAGCGTAACTTTTTTGGGAAAATTCCAGTTTGTAGTAATCTTGTGCTTCACGGCCGCGTCGTGTAAAAACACGTAAAAACAGGCTATCCCCATCTCCCTGAGATTCGGGATGATGGAGCGCAGCGCGGCTTTGGTGTTGGTGACGTCGAGTATCAGCAAGCTAAGCACGTCGCGCAGGCCGACGATATCGTTGTGATAGATGTCCCACCGTTTCAAATCGTTCTTGAAGTAGGTTTCAAGCAGGAGCATCCGCGCCTTGTGGAAAAAATCTTCGAGGCGGATAACGGTATCCACGCCGAGTGCGGGCAGACCCGCCCGCGCCCTGAAATCGGTGATGCTGTTCTGCCACGAGCGCAGTTTCTCCTCTCTGTCGCTGACCACGGAGTTTATTACGGACGAAAGCTCTTTGAGCAGTTCGAGGTTGCCGTCGTTATCAAGACCGCCCTTTATGGCGCCCGCCAGAGCTTTTTGCAGGATAGCCTCTACTTTCGCGGTGTCGCAGTCAATTTGATGCGCATCCGTCTCGACGCATCCGGCGGGGTCTTCGCCTGACGCGTCGGCCAGCGCGGCGACCTGCGAAAAGCAGCCGCAACTCTCGCGCTGCACCATGCTCGTGGGCAAGGTTACATCGCGCGCTTCGCCGCCGTCTATCAGTTGGCAGGCGAGTTCTACGGCCTTGTACGCCTGCTCGTAAATCGGCTGCGCGACGGTGGTGAGGGAGGGCGACGAGTAGTGGGCGCTCTCGACATTGTCGAATCCGACGATGGCCACGTCTTCCGGTATCCTGAACCCGCGCTTCTGCAATTCCTCCATCGCACTCAGGGCCATCTCGTCGTTGGCCGCGGCGAGGGCCTGAAACGTCACTCCCCTGTTGTCGAGGAATTCCTTTATGGCCTCCACGCCCGCGTACTTCGTAAAATCGCCGTTGACCACGAGATTCGGGTCAAACGCCAGCCCGTGCCTTTCAAGCGCGTTGCGATAAACCGAAAATCTCTCCTGCGCCTCAATATTGCTCTCCGGTCCGCTGATAAACGCGATTTTTTCTAATTTGTGCGCCGCTATCAAATGCTCAAAAACATCCCGCAACCCCACCTTGTTATCAATCAGCACGCTCGATATGCCGTCAATCCGTATTGATATGCTGACAAGCGGAATATCTGTGTACCTGCTGTAAAATTCCTTAAATTCTTCGTCGCTCAAAAAATTCACCATCGTTCCTGTCGCGAGGATGAGGGCGTCGATGTTGTTTTTTGAGGCGAGTTTATAGATTGCGTTGTACTGGTATCGGTAGTTATACGGAACCTTCGGCGACTTGCCGGGGAATATAATCACGTTGGCGTCGGCCGCCGCCGCCGCGTCGGTTATGCCGCGGCAGAGCGTTTGCGCGTACGGGTTTTCGAGTTCCGAAACGAAAAAACCAAATGTCGGGCGCTTTTTCTTTGCGCCAGTATCGTTTTTTTTGTTGCCGTTATCAGCCATGCGCTCACCACCCCCCTTTTTCTTGGAAGAAATTTATACGCTATCAGTAAACAATATAATACGTCTATTATAATATAATATATTTATTGACAGGCCGGTTTGCAAAATCGGTAAGCAATATTTATTTTTTATTAAATCAAGTCAGTAACGACACACACATCCATACCGGAGGATTACAATTATATGCCAACCGTCCAAAACCCAAAAGGCACGCGCGACTTCTACCCCGAAGATATGGCCTTTCAGCAATATATTTTCGACTCGTGGCACAAAAGCTGCCGCCTGCACGGATTCGAACAGTGCGAGGGGCCGATGTTTGAACACCTCGAACTCTATACGCAAAAATCGGGCGACGAGATTGAAAAGCAGCTCTACTCGTTTGAAGACAAGGGCGGCCGGCAGATCGCCCTGCGCCCCGAGTTCACGCCGACGCTGGCCCGAATGGTCGCCGCGCAGGGCACCAACCTCAAACGCCCGGTGCGCTGGTATTCCATCTCACGCCTGTTCAGGTACGAGCGGGCGCAAAAAGGGCGGCTGCGGGAATTTATACAGATAAACATGGACATCCTCGGAATCGAAGACGTAACCGCCGACGCGGAACTGATCGCGGCGAGCATCAACATGATGCGGGATTTCGGCTTTGACGCCGGCGACTTCAAGGCGCGGATATCGAGCCGGACGCTGCTCGAAGAGCTTTTTTTACACTGCGGAGTGGAGCGCGATCAGCTCAAAGCGCTTTACGCGCTGCTCGACAGGAAAAACAAAATCACTCCGGAAAATTTTTCAGCGGAGCTGCAAGCCATTGTCAATAAAGAAGATACATGCGGTAAGATAGAGGAACTATTCACGCGTAAAACCCTTGCTGATATCGAAAATTTTGTTGGGCAGCTAAAATCTTTGGATCAATTAAAAAAACTGTTTTCGTTATTAGACGCCTACGGCCTGGCCGATTACGCCATATTTGACATCGGCATCGTGCGGGGGCTTGCCTACTACACCGGCATAGTGTTTGAACTCTTTGACGCCGGCGGCACGATGCGCGCCATCGCCGGCGGGGGCAGATACGACAACCTCGTCGGCCTCTACGGCGGCCCGCCCACCCCCGCTGTCGGCTTCGCAGCCGGCGATGTGGTGCTCGGCGAGCTGATCAAGGCAAAATCGATCGCCCCTCCCCCACCGCCCCGCAGCGACGTTTTTATCATATCGCTCGACAACGGCGCACACGCCGAAGTTATCAAAACCGCGTGTCAATTAAGAGCGGCGGGAATATCCTGCGAGTTTTCGCTAAAAGAGAACCAAAACATAGGCAAACAGCTAAAATCCGCCGACAACGCCAAAGCGCGATACGCCCTCTTCATCGGCGGGGACGAGGCGAAAGACGGGAAGGCGCGGTTGAAAAATCTGGCCGACGGGAAAGAGGAACTTATCGATACGGAGAAGATTGTGGAGGCGACCGCTGCGGTTTTGTCCATGAGTTGATCCGGTATATTTTGTGTCCGGCGGGGGGTGGCTGAGCTTGTCGAAGCCACCCACCCTTACCGAACACCATAATCATTACCTGACACCCAAAATCAACGACACCCTCTCTTCCTTCCCATTCGACAACGTCACCACGCCCCTGACCAGATACGTCCCCTCCGATACCATCCTGCCGCGTCTGTCGCGCAAATCCCATGTGCCTATCAAACGTTTGTTTTGTGTGTTGACGATGGTGGTGGATTCGGCGTTGGTACGGTCATTGACCGACACCCGTTTCACCAAATTACCCGACGCGTCGTAAATCGACAATTTTCCGCCATTCAACATCCCGCCGTCCCAAAAGAAATTTACGCTGCCGGATTGACGGCTCACGGGATTGGGGCCGGCTGTAAACTCTCCCGTTAATACCGCAACAGGCGGGACGACCGCTGCTTCTTCAACGCCGGGCGTGGGCGGGATTTCGCGGGCGGACTCTTGTATGGAGGTCACGTCGGTAATTTCCAAAATCGCGGCGCCGGAGGCGGTTATGCCATCGTGATCGATGGACGCGGTCAGTTCAAACTTATCGCCGGGCGAGGCGTTTGCCAGATAAACGGTAAAATTCGCAATGCCCGTGGCGGGGTTGGTTGGCGCGGCGGGTGGGGAAATGGAAACGGCATCGGGGTCTGAGGACACGAGGTTTACAGGTATCTCGGTGTTCACGCCGTTGCCAAATCTGTCCTGCACCATTATATCAACCGAATACGTATTGCTGACAGCCGCCGCGCTCCGCGACAGCCGGCTTTCGGGGCTGTGGGAAACGGGGTCTGGGGTGTGGACAGGAGTGATGGAAACAAAGGCAAGATCGGACGGCACGCTTGGGAGTACCGTGATTGTGCGGCTTCCCAAAACCGCGATGCCGCCCGTAACCCCGGCACCCGCGATGATCTCTTGGCCGGCACGCGTGAAGTATACATTATAGACCCGCTCTCCCAATAATCCTTCACCCCCTGCAAGCGGCTCGTCGTTGTCTGCCCTGTATATCATCGCGGCGGCGTCGGAATAAAGGTTGTAGCTAATGTTGCTGACAAGTGTTAAGAGAGGTTCGCCTGTCGCCAAGTTGACGGGTTTTACGGCCATCCTTACATGCTCGCCGGCGGTTACCGAGAGCAGCTCTGTTTCGGCGGTCATGTCGCCGTCGATGGGATATAACGCGATATCCAAACTATAATTGATGTTGCGATAGGGCAGAAAACCTACGTCCGATGTGACAAGGTTGCCGCTCGCGTCGGTTCCCTCGACGACGATTTCAAAAAAACCGTAAACTTCCGCCGCGTTTGGAAAACCCGTCCCGATGGAAACGTTAATGCTGTTGGAGCCGACGCGCAACGGTTGATTTGGCGGCGTGATGTTGCGGATGGAGGCCGCGGGGATGGCGGGGGCGTCGGCGCCCCAGTTATCAGTAACAATGGGAAGCGGCGCGACCCAGCGCAGGAATTTTACCTGCGGGTTGTTGAACGCGCGGCCGCCCTCGACCGTGATGTGAAACATTGCATTAGCATTGGTTCCGCTTATCATGGCGGCAGTGGATGGGGTTATCCGCACCACAGTCCGCTGATGTGCGCCGGAAGACGGTATCGCGCCGATGTCGGCGTCGGAACCGTCATGGTTGCGTATGCCGGGCGCGTTTGGCGCCTCGCTATTTCCCCAGCCCTGATTCCTTATAAACTCCTGAACTAACGGGTGATCCCATTTGGGTTTTAGGAAATCGGGTGATTCGGGGTCGGTTGATTCGAACAGGTCTTCTGTAAGTTGCGATACAAGAGGCGAAACCAAAGAACCGGTGGGGAAGTCAGCCGGTGTTCTTTGCGATGTTTCGAGCCAGCGCAGGTTGGCGGACGCGTGGATTGGCTGTGGACTTGTTCCACTGAGGGGGGTACCGCTAATCAACGCGCCGTGTGGTACGAAATTGGTTGTGGTGGTAGTTATATGTCCGAGAGGCGGCAAGCAAGTGACGGTTACGGGCCCTGATGGGAGACTGGGAAAGCCACGAGTTACCCGAACTCCGTCAATACCGGGTATTGACTGCCCCCCAAATATTCCAGATGATGGATCGGTACATCCTTGTATGTAAGAGTTTAGAACCCGCAACTCCTCAATAGCGCTAAACAAACTGTTATTCATCCTGTTGGGGAAGCGGTGGTCAATGGTCATAGCACCGCTCATATAACCGGGCAGAGTCGCGTAACTATACGGCTTGCCGTAAATGTTATTAAATATCAAATGCGGCGTACCGACCTTAAAGTTACCAAAAAAATTCCCCGTGTTATTATAAAACGTATTGTTGTAAATAGCTACCGGCGAATACGTAGCGTCCTTAAACAAAAACGCCCCGCTAACCTGATTACTCGACTCAGGCATTCCGCTGATAGCCGTCACCGTCGCCGGCGTATGGAAATTATTAAAAATCAGATTATACCGTACCGTCGACCCCAAGTCCCAGTTCGATTCAATGAAAAACCCGACCGAGTTGCCATGAACCCTGTTATACTCAATCAGGTGATTCCCCGCCCTGCCGAATCTTGACAGCGGTATATTGGCATCAATGTCGATATCGCTCGGGTTGGGGCTTGCGAACGCTCCGCCTGGGTTTCTGTCTTTAACGTAGATTCCAAAATAGGCGTTGCGCAGCTCGCAATTCCTGATAACCGCCCCGCCCGCGGCGACGAGGCTAACGGCCGAGTTGCCGTGAAAATGCGCATACAGCCTACTCCAAACCGCTGAAAACCCAAACGGTGCCGCCCCTCCGCCGTCTATGGCGATACCGTCTAACGTGACTCCCGCCGCGCCTATTATCCGCAGTGCCCCGCACCGTTCATACTGGCCGGCCAGCTCATAAACTTGGCTTTCCTCATAACTTCTCGGCCCCCTGTTCGTAACGTCCTGCCACCTGATCACCGGTTTTTCCATCCCCATCGGATTTCTCGACCTTATCGTGATCCCGTTTTTTGTACTGTCGACCGTCACCTGCTCTTCGTACACCTCCGTATCGACAATTTCAATAACCTGCCCCGGCGCCGCCGCGTCGACCGCCGCCTGAACGGTGGCAAACATCGCCCCGCCCCCTTTCCCCACGGTGATATCCGCTCCCTGCGCCTTTGGTGAAAGCGCACTCCCGGCCAAAACCGCAGCCATAGCAAAAATACCCAAACGTCTGACCTGCATAACTGTACTCCTCCATGCTTGTTAATATTTTTGGATAAAACAGCGCCAAACAAAGTGCGCTGTTTCGGTGATATTTGTCCGATATCAAGTGTATGTAGGGGGGGGGGGGGGGGGCGACTGAAAACAGCGCTTTCAGGGCAATAAATGACGCCATAATAAGTATATAACATATAATTGCGGTTGTTGTATCAGTCAACAGAAGTTGTCCCATGCCAAATCTATCCCTAAAAGAAAATTGTTATGCGAGACGCGGGCAAACGCTGTCCGCCCCTCCGAATGAGACCATGTCCCTGTCACAGTATCCTACAAGAATATAAATCACGGCGCTATCGGTAATCAAATTTTTTTGACTTTATCTTTATTTAATTGCAAAAAACATCCCCCATAAACTATATTACCCCTTATTCATAATATTTTTTACATGTCGATTATACACATTAATACTAAAAATATCCAAAAATCCTACAAGGAGGATACCGCGAGTGAATATCGTTGTGTGTATCAAACAGGTGCCCGGTACTACGCAGGTGAAGATTAACCCTGATACGGGCACGCTTATTCGTGACGGCGTGGAGGCGGTGGTTAATCCGTTCGACGAGTACGCTATTGAGGAGGCGGTCCGCATCAAGGAGAAGAACGGCGGGACGGTGAAGGTGATAACGATGGGGCCGCCGCAGGCCGAGGCGGCGCTGCGCACCGCGATCTCAATGGGCGCGGACGAAGGATACCTCATCTCCGACAGGGCGTTCGCGGGGTCGGATACCTGGGCGACGTCGTATACCCTGACGGCAGGCATTAAGACGCTGGGCAAGGTCGACCTTATCATCTGCGGCAAGCAGGCCATCGACGGCGACACGGCGCAGGTCGGGCCGGGGGTGGCGGAGATGCTCAACATCCCGTTCGTGGCGTGGGTGCGCAAGGTCGCGGAACTTAACGAAACATCCATAAAGGTCGAACGGATGATGGAAGAGGGGTACGACGTGGTAGAGATGCCGCTCCCCGCGCTCATCACGGTCGTCAAGGAGATAAACGAGCCGCGCATGGCCTCGCTCAAGGGCAAGATGAAGGCGAAAAGCGCGAACATCGTAAAACTCGACACTACCAATATGGAAGTCGACCACGAGCTGATCGGCCTCAAGGGCAGCCCCACGCAGGTGCTGCGCTCGTTTGTCCCCGAGCGCAAGAGCAGCGGGGAAAAGATCAGCGGCGAAACGGCAGAGCTCGCCCAAAAGGCGGCGTCAGTCATCCAAAATCTCGGCATTGTGAAATAGGAGGATTATACATAATGGGAATCAAGGTAAATTTAGAAAAATGCGTCGGCTGCACCCTCTGCGTAAAAGCCTGCGCGATGGATGCCATAACGATGGCGGATAAAAAAGCGGTGATCGACACCGCGAAATGCAACCTGTGCGCCGCCTGCATAGAGGCGTGCAAGAAATTTCAGGCCATCACCATCACCAAGGACACAAGCTCGAAGATTGACGTAAACGACTACAAAAACGTCGCGGTCTTCATCGAACAGCACGAAGGCAAAATCGCCGGCGTGTCCTACGAAATGCTCGGCGAGGGGCGCAAACTTGCCGACCAGCTCGGTGAAAAACTCGTCGCGGTGCTGCTCGGCTCGAATATGGGCGACGCCGCAAATGACCTCGTCAAGTACGGGGCCGACAAGGTTGTGTACTGCGATTCGCCGGAACTCGTCAAGTTCAGGGACGACACGTACTGCGCGCTCGTGTGCGAGTTTGTGAACAGCGACAAGCCCGCTATCCTGCTCGCCGGCGCGACCGCCGTCGGCCGGTCGTTTATCCCCAAGGTCGCCGCGCGGGTATGGGGCGGGCTGACCGCCGACTGCACCGGCCTCGATATCGACAAGGAGCGCAAACTGCTCCTCGGCACGCGCCCGGCGTTTGGCGGCAACCTCATGGCCACGATCATTGCCCCGCACCACCGCCCGCAAATCGCCACCGTCCGCCACAAGGTGATGAAAGCGGCAACGCGGGACGACAGCCGCACAGGCGAGGTAGAGATCAAAAAAGTTGACGCATCAAAAATAGTTGAGCGGACGAAAATCCTTGATTTTGTTAAGGAAATTGAGTCTACCGTAAACATAGCCGAAGCCGACATCATCGTTTCCGGCGGCCGCGGAATGGGCAAGGCGGAAAACTTTGAACTGATACGCGACCTCGCGCTCGCCTTAGGCGGCGCCGTAGGCGCAAGCCGCGCCGCAGTAGACAACGGCTGGATACCCTACAGCCACCAGGTAGGCCAAACCGGAAAAACCGTCTGCCCCAAGCTCTACATCGCCTGCGGAATATCCGGCTCCGTCCAGCACATGGCCGGTATGCAATCATCCGATTTCATAATAGCCATAAACAAAGACCCCGCCGCCGACATCTTCCAAATAGCAAATCTTGGCTTAGTCGGCGACGCGTTGCAGATATTACCCGAATTAACAAAAGCGTTTAAGGAACGAAACAAATGAAATTATCATTAGGCATACCCAAAGGCAGCCTCGAAGAATCCACCATCGCCCTCTTCGGCAAGGCCGGGATACAGATCAAGCGCGGCGAGCGCTCCTACTACCCCGCCTGCGACGACCCCGAACTTGACCTGATCGTCATGCGCCCGCAGGAGATCCCGCGCTACGTGGCGCAGGGGATAATCGACGCCGGGATAACCGGCCAGGACTGGGTCGCGGAGAACGAAGCCGACATCGTCGAGGTGGCGGAACTGCGCTACAGCAAGGTATCCCGCCAAAAATGCCGCTGGGTTTTGGCCGTCCCCGAGGACAGCCCGTTCAACAGGGCGGAAGACCTCGCCGGCAAGCGGATAGCCACGGAGCTCGTGGGGACGACGAACCGTTTTTTCGCGTCGAAAGGGGTAAGCGTCGACGTGGAATTTTCCTGGGGCGCGACGGAAGTAAAGCCGCCTCGCCTCGCCGACGCCATCGTCGACATCACGGAAACGGGCTCGTCGCTCAGGGCGAACCGTCTCCGTATTATTGACACGCTGATGGAAACCTGTACGGTAATCGTCGCCAACAAAAATGCTTGGGCCGACGGCGAGAAGCGCGGGAAGCTGGAAAATCTGGCGATGCTTTTGATCGGGACGCTTGATGCTGAAAATTACGTTGGGCTAAAGTGCAACGTGGAGGAGAATAATTTAGAAGAGGTGATAAAGGTTTTGCCAGCGCTGCACAACCCCACCGTTTCCAAGCTGTGGGAGAGCGGCTGGTGCGCGGTCGAGACCATTTTGCCGCAAAAGCAGACCAAGCACGTAATCCCGCTATTGAAGCGCGCGGGGGCGTCGGGGATTATCGAATACCCGGTCAGCAAGATTATCGCGTAGGTTTTAGATTACCAAAACACACGGCGGGGCCGCTCCCCGCCCTTTTTTAATGCCCCGCTAAACAGCGCGTTGAGCGTCCAGCACAGGAGTGTCTTGCCAAAACGCCGCGGGCGGGAGACAAAATATTGCTTTCTAGGATTAGATACGATATTGTAAATCATATCCGTCTTATCAACATATAACGCACCCGCCTTGCGGATGTACTCAAATTCCTGCAAACCTGTCGGTAACTGTTTCATTTGGAATCCTCCTAAGTACCCGCACCCCAAATGGGGCGCGGGTGCGTACACGTACCGAATTATACCGGTCACCTCGACACAAACTGCGTTCTGCCTTGCCCTATAACCCTGCCCGCCGTTTCTATTTTCCAAATCAGCATTTGGTTGGCGACGTTAAGGTTTGTATTTACCGTTGTTTGAGTTCCACATAGCTGCATGGTTTGTACCAATCTTCCGCGGCTGTCGTAAATTTTCAGGTTTGCCGTTTGCGCGTCGCCCAAGTTGTATGTCAGCGTTCCACGGTTGTTGAACCTGAATTGCGACGCCCGGGCTGTTGTGTGCGCTACCGTAGACGCAATTACGTCTGTTGTCGGCGCTGGCGGATTAGCAGCCGGTGTCACGCGGGCAAAGAGCCTTTGCGCCTGATTGGCCGCCACTGTTCCGCTATAGACCCAATCCCAGTAGTATCGGATCTGCCATACGTCATAATCGTTAAGGGGGCCATTATACGTACCGTCCATGACAGTTCGTAAATCACCTCGCCCAAAATCTCTTTCCCCACCAGGAGACGCAACGGTGGTTCTAGGCGGTTTTCTGAGAGCCGTGCCGTAAAGGTCATACAAACCGAAACTGTGGCCGACTTCGTGGGTTTGAACGCCGCCGAGAGTGTTCACTCCATTGGCATTCACTCCCGATCCGTATCCTATAACACGAGTATCGCTCGCACGATTACCCCAATCGCCGCCAACTGCCCCGCCGAACCCTCTAGTAACCCATTGATACATATCAAACCGAGCGTGGTGGCCTCCCGCGGAAGCCGGATAAGTGTAGTTTGTGTTTACCCTGCCCGTGCCTCCGAAATTAACAAATCTTGACAGATTATTCGGCCCACTCGCCATAAACCGGTCTCCTATTGGGTCTATAAGCCCGCGCGGTTCGTTGTGGTTGTTGTTTACCCAAATAGTTTCATTCGGTTGCGGGTCTACAATCACATCCGCATTAGTGACCGCCCAACCCACAATAGTCACGGGGATTTCACCAAAAGGCCAGTCCGGCATACCAATCAGCGGACGTGTCCATACATTAATTGATTCGTGAAGCATACGCGCCATATTCCGGCGTTCCTGAAGGGTAATAGGTCTGTCGGTCTCCCATCTCACCGCCCAGTTGACTGTACCGCCGCCCTCCCAAATCATGTGGAACACAGAGTTACGCTGTCTTACAGCACCGTTGGCGTTGAAGTAAATGCGTTCGGCAGTTGTGTTGTATCCCGGAAGCGCGGTTTCATGGCGGACGAACCTCAACCAGTCAAAATTTTCTTTAAAAGCTGCTGGAATTTCATTCATACGCGGCCGCCTTTGGTTTGTCCACCGCGCGTAAATCGTAGAATCTGAGGTAAATTTCGTACCTGCCGCCCCCGGCAATATCATTACCGCCGGATTGCCGCTCGCCGTTGTAAACCATCCGTTAAAGGCCCAAACCGAATCCGCCTCGCTCGCGTGAGTTCTTGTTGGAACCGGCAAGGGCATCATCAGACTCCCGTGGACGTCCGTCAGTATACCCGGGATTGACGGAGCATTCGCATAGTTCGGATCAAGGGTTATTGTACGCGCCTGACCCACAGCCGTCCCAGCCCACACCACCACCACCAAAGCCGCCCATAAAACCGTCAGCTTTTTCATGTAAAACCCCCTTCATTAAATTTGGTTATTAGGATACCTCCATTAAAACCCACCCCCCACACTAAAATTAAGATAGCATTTGGAAACGAAGAAAGCAAAAAAAAAATCCCCAACCATTTACGGAATCAATTTCTCCCTGTCAAACGTCACCCCATTTGATTCCGCCTTGTCAAACGCCGCCTGCGAACCCAAAACTGTTACCGCGGTTTCTTCCGACGACAATACTTTTTCAGCCATGCGCTTCAGGTCTTCCGGCGTCGCGCTCAGTATCGCGTCCCGCAGTTCCTGACGGTACGCCGCGGTGCAGCCCGCCAAAATGTCCATTGTTTCGCCAAACCCCAGCGCGTGCGGGGTTTTGGGGTGGTCGATGCGGCCTACAGCGCCGACAATGCTTTGGTCGACCTTCTCTTTGCCGATCAGCCCAACAATCTCTTCGAGGCCCTTGGTGAAGTGCGCGAGCGTCTCTTCGAGATTCGGGTCGCGGTAGGATGTGCATGAGAATATGGGGTGCGCTATGGACATACCGGACGAGCCGCCGTAGGCCCCGCCCTCGACCCTGATCTTGTCCCAGAGGTAGCCCGTCGACAGGTTGCGGGAGAGGAGGAACATGCGGCCGTTTTCGGCGGCGGTCAGGCCGGCGAGCTTCCACGCGCGGGCGGCGAAGTTTACGGCGGAGTTTATCTCTATCCCGATATTTTTATTGCGCTTGGCGGGGAGGGCGAGGTAGGCGCCGTCCGTGATGTTTTCTGCTTTGACCCTAACAGGCAATTTGCCGGCAAACGCTTCAAGCTGACTGACTAACTTTGACGGATTGCCCGCCGTAAGCGACAGAACGCACGCGTTGCGGTTAATCAAAAATTCATGCAGCCGAGCGCACGATTCCGCCGCCAAATCATAGTCTTCCCGCTTGACGACCGCGTCGAGAAAACGCAGTTGCGCCACCCCGCCGAGCATATTGTCAACCATGCGGCTGCGCGATAGCCGCGCCGAGGCGTTTGTGGCCGCAAAGCTGTGGCCGGAGTGGAGTACAGACGAATTCAGCGCGTTGCGCTCTTCAAGCAGCAGGTCTTTTATCTGCTTCCTGTTTGACAGGTCGGGTTTTACAAGCATATCCTCCAATATGCCGAGCATCTCCCCGAAGCGCGGCTCTAAAGACTTGCCGTGGACAAACGCCATAAAGAATAGGTCGTCCGGCGTGCCGATTTTTGTCTTGCAGGCTACCGCCGCGTCGATCCCGCCGGTTGACAGGGAGATTCTTTTCGCCATTTGCTCGTAAGAGTGGCCGCCAGCCCCGCATCTTGTCAACAGTTCGAGATAGAGCGGTATGAATGGAATCAGTTCCGCCGGTACGCCGCTAAAATCAAACCCGACATCAAGGTACGCAATGCCGGATGTGAATATCGGGTGCGTGATTAGCCGCACGCCGCCTAATTCCCCTTTTTCAAACGGGACTCTTTTCCCCTCTTTGGGCAGATCGCTTTTTGTCAGCGACGGTATCGAGGCCAGCCCCTCCGGCGGCATCGGCGCGCTTTGTTCGGCTCTTAGCGCTTTTGTCAGTTCTAAGCAGCGCTTTTTGTCCTCTTCCGTGAAACGCGATGTGAGCCGCTCCGCCTGCTTCGCGCTCTGTATCTCAAGCTCTTTCCCTTTTTCCGACGACGCGGTCACTACCAATAATAGACGGTGCTTGTTATCGACCATTTTTTCCCTGATAAGCCTCTCGAAGAAAGCTCCCTTTTTCATCTCTTCCTTGATATACGATATAGGCTCTTCAAACGCGAGCAGCGCGAACGGGTCGCCGCCGTTTATCCACGGACGGTAGCACCTGTCCGCTAACCGCAGGTTATACGGAAAATACCCGCCGGTAATCTCCCTGAGATGAAACTCCGCCTGCCGCACGGCGCCCTCAATCAGTTCACCGTCAAGCCCGCGCTCCGCCTCTTTGGCGAGGGTGTCGATAATAAGGTCGAGGACGGCCTGCGCGTGCTCGGGCCTGCTTTTGCGCAGCCCGACAGAAAAGATGCACTGCGCCAGATCGGAATCCGCCCCGCTCATATCGTCCAAATCTTCGCCTAACCCCGAGTCTATAAGCGCGCGTTTCAGCGGGGAACTTTCGGTTGACAGCAGGTAGTGCGACAGGATCGATCCCGAAAAAACCGCGACAGGATCGGCGCTCTCGCCCAAAATCCACGCGCAGATTATCGAAGCGCTCCCGTCCTCTTCTTCCGGCGCGGGAGCGTTGACGGAAACCGTCCGCGGCTCGCTCCACAAAGGCTGCGGCTTGACGGCGGAGTCTATCGGGAGCAGGTCAAACGCGTTCAGGTATTTTTTATCGATAAAATCGAGCGTCTTTTCGGACGGCAGGTCGCCGTAGAGGAAAATAAACGAGTTTGACGGATGATAAAATTTCCGGTGAAAATCCTTAAACTGTTCGTATGTAAGGTCCGGTATATACTCGGGATTTCCGCCGCTTTCGTGGGAATACGACGTATCGGGGAACAGTTTTGAGGTAACCGTGCGCCCGACATGGCTCGAAAAATCGGAAAAAACGCCTTTCATCTCATTGTAGACAATCCCCTTTATCTCTATCGGATCACCGGGGTTTTCGAGGTCGTAGTGCCATCCCTCCTGATAAAACGTGTTCTCCGTAAGCAGCGGGTTCAAAACCGCGTCGCAGTATACGTCTACGAGATTATAAAAATCCTTTTCCACCTGCGACGATACGGGGTAGACGGTTTTGTCGGGGTATGTCAGCGCGTTTAGAAACGTCTGCAGCGATCCTTTGAGCAGTTCCTGAAACGGGTCTTTGAACGGAAACTTTTTCGACCCGCACAGAACGGAGTGTTCTAATATATGCGGCACGCCCGTGCTGTCGCTCACCGGCGTGCGGAAAGCGATGGAGAACAGGTTGTTGGCGTCGTCATTATATAGATGAATCAGCCGCGCTTTGGTTTTTTCGTGTATAAACTGATAGGCCGCGGAGCGGAGTTCCGGGATTTCCCGTACCGTTTCCAGCCTGAACCCGCCAATAACCTCACCGATTTTTATCCCCTGCGTGGGAACCTTGCCGTTACCGCCGTTTGCCATGATATCCGCCTGTTTTATTTTGTTTACGATTTGCCCCTCCCCTCCAATATAATAAACTTCCAGCGCCTCCGCCTCAATTATTTTAATCATCAATGCAGTATTTTTTGAATCACACCGCGGCATCATATATATTTGTCTTGGGCGGTTGTATCTCCGTCTCAAACATATATTGATGTATCAACTTTATCTCAAATTTAAGGAAAGCAGGCTTATGTCCATGAAACCCATAGTCTTAGCGATGTTAATCTGCGACTATTACTATCGTGATATCCATACTGGGAAGAGCATTCTTTCCGGCACTTTCAGTTCCATCAACAGCGCCGGCTTCCCCAGCAAGCACGGCAACTGCGCGGTATACATCGCCCTGACAGACGTCGCGGCGGACAGCCAGGCGCAGCTCATCTTCCGCAAGGAGTCGGGCACGTTCTCCATGTCCATGCCGCCCTGGGAGGTGAAACGCTCGGACAACAGACGCGCGGTCGTGGAGATCGGCGGGAACATCAACGGGCTGCCGCTGCCGGAAGAGGGCGAGTACGAGTTCGTCCTCCTTTGGAACGGGATGGAGATAGCGCACCGGAGAATGACAGCCGTCAGAATCGGCATGGAGCCGGAGCTGGGCCAAAATCCGCTGGAAGATTACAGCCTACTATAAAATCAGGGGGGTATTATGGACGCATCTGCTATAATCATTAAAATTGTAGGGCTGGCGCTATTTTTCTTCACTGTGCGCTCTGTTTACAAGCATTTTAAGCGCAAAATGGCCAAGTGCGCAAGCCGGCCCAAAACCGAGGGTAAGCAGGAGCATTCAAAAATCGAACACGTCCTGAACACTTTTTTGCTCTACGCGTGGTTTCTGTTTATGACGGCGTTTTCATTGGGGATGATCGTGAATAACTAACCATGAAATTCAAACTGAACAGCGCATACCGCCCCGCCGGCGACCAGCCGCAAGCCATTGACGAATTGACCGACGGCATCGCCCGCGGCGTCAAAAGCCAGGTGCTGCTCGGCGTGACAGGGTCGGGGAAAACTTTTACGATGGCGAACGTCATCGAAAGAACGCAGCTCCCAACCCTCATCATATCGCACAACAAAACCCTCGCCGCGCAGCTCTTTCAGGAGTTCAAGGAGTTTTTCCCGGAAAACGCGGTGGAATATTTTGTCAGTTTTTACGACTATTACCAACCCGAAGCCTACATCCCCAATACCGACACATACATCTCAAAAACGTCGATGATAAACGACGATATCGACAGGCTGCGGCTGAAAGCGACGAGCTCGCTTTTGTCCCGGCGCGACGTGATAATCGTCGCCAGCGTATCGTGTATTTACGGAATAGGCTCGCCGGACGCCTACGCGGGGTCGGCGGTTAAACTTTGCGTCGGGCAGGAACTTCCACGCCGCGAATTCTTGCTGGCGCTGACCGACATGCAGTACAAGCGCAACGATTACTCATTAGAACGGGGGACATTCAGGGTCAAGGGCGACGTCATAGAGATTCATCCCGCCTACGAAGAACACGCCGTGCGGATAGAAACTTTTGGGGAACAACTCGACCAGCTCAGCCTCGTCACCCCCGTCGACGGCAAAGTAAAACAAAAACTCGAAAACATAACCATCTTCCCCGCCAAGCACTACATGGCTACCGGCGTTACGATGGACGAAGCCGTCCGGCAGATCACCGAAGAGTTTGAGGAACAGCTAAGCCTCCTCCGCAAATCGGGCAAGCTCGTCGAAGCCCAGCGGCTCGAACAGCGCACGCGCTACGACATCGAGATGCTAACCGAGGTCGGCTACGTCAACGGCATAGAAAACTACTCGCGCATCTTCGACGGCAGAGACGCGGGCAGCCGGCCCTATACGCTGATAGATTTTTTCAAACCGCCCTATCTAACCATAATAGACGAATCGCACGTGACCCTCCCGCAAGTTCAGGGGATGTACAACGGCGACCGCGCGCGCAAGCAGACGCTCGTCGACCACGGCTTCCGCCTCCCCTGCGCGCTCGACAACCGCCCGCTCAAATTCCAGGAATTTGAGGAATCGGCGGACAAGTTTCTGTTTGTTTCCGCGACCCCCGGCGATTACGAGATGGAAAAAAGCGGCGGCCTGATCGTCGAGCAGGTGATCCGCCCCACATACTTAGTCGACCCGCCCATAGAGATCCGCCCCGCCGCCAATCAGGTGGACGACCTCGTCGGCCATCTCCGCGGCGTAGCCGAACGGGGCGAGCGCGCGCTTGTCACCACGCTCACAAAAAAGATGTCGGAAGACCTGACCGAATACCTGAACTCCCTCGCTTTCCGCGTGCGCTATCTGCACTCCGAGATCGACACGCTTGAGCGCACCGATATTTTACGCGACCTCCGCAAGGGGGAATTTGATATACTAATAGGTATAAACCTTTTGCGGGAGGGGCTTGATTTGCCGGAAGTAACCCTTGTCGCCATACTCGACGCCGACAAGGAGGGTTTCTTGCGCTCCACGCGCTCCATCGTGCAGATCGCCGGCCGCGCCGCGAGAAACATA
>JAITFQ010000034.1 GCA_031281225.1 Chitinispirillales bacterium | reverse complement strand
CGATGTCGCGCCTGCTTCTGAGCTACTTCGCGAACCGTTTCGCGCGGTTTGTGACGGGGCTGCGCATAAAGGACAGCACGGGCGGATACAAGTGTTTCAGGCGCGAGGTTTTGGAGTCGCTCGACCTCGACGGGGTCGCGTCGTCGGGGTACTCGTTCCAGATTGAGCTGAACTTTTTCGCGTGGAAGAGCGGGTTTCGGATTAAGGAGATTCCCATCGTCTTTACCGACAGGCAGCGCGGGGAGTCCAAGATGTCCACGAAGATAATCAAGGAAGCAGCGCTGCTTGTTTGGAAATTGCGTGTAAAATCCATCTTTCGGAAGACATCCAAAAAAAAGAGGTCAAAAACACGGTAACAAAAAAATGCCAAATGATAAAAAAGATATCTTGATATCAATAGTAATAGTAAACTACAAGGTCCCCCACAGCCTGATAGAAGCGCTTGATTCGTTGCGTCTCGCCAAATATTACGACCGCTCAGAGGTGATTATCGTAGACAACGCCTCAAAGGATAGCTCGCGCGAGATCATCACCTCGAAATTTGAGGAGGTGCGGTGGATACAGCTCAAGGCCAACATCGGCTTCGGCAAGGCGTGTAATATTGGCGCAGAGGCGGCGGGCGGCAAATATCTGCTGCTGCTCAATCCGGACGCCGTGGTCTCCGCCGACACGCTGGCGAGCGTGGTGGAGTTTATGGAGGCGCGCCCGTCTGCGGGGCTCATGGGGCCGAAAATTCTTAACCCGGACGGCACGCTCCAACTCAGTTGCCGCCGCTCGATCCCCACGCCGGCGGTGGCGCTCTACTATTTTTCCGGCCTCAGCTACCTGTTCCCCAAAAGCCGCCGTTTCGGGAGCTACCACCTGACCTATATGGATGAGGACGAAACTGCGCAGGTGGAGGTGATCTCCGGCTCGTTCATGTTCATGAGGCGCGGGCTGTTCAACGAGATCGGCGGGTTCGACAAGCGGTTTTTCATGTACGGGGAGGATATCGACCTTTGTTACAGGATCGCCGGGGCGGGGTACGAGGTGTGGTATTATCCGGAGACCAAAATTGTCCACCAAAAGGGGAAAAGTTCCGCGAAGCGCCGCGTCAGGTCGCGCATCAACTTTTACGGGGCGATGATTATTTTTTTGCGTAAGTATCACGGCCAGCAAGGCAGTATCTTTCCGTGGTGGCTGACGTGGGTGGGGATTGTGTTTCTGGCAACGCTCAACATCGGCGCGATTGCCGCTCGCATGGCTGCGGCGGCTATCATCGATTTGGCGGTGCTGAACAGTGTGATGTGGGCGTTTTTCAGCAAGGCAGCAAGCGTCCCTTTCGTAATACCGCCAAACCGCCCCTACTACGAAATCATGCCCGTGCTGCCGCTAATCGCCACGCACGCGCTGACCGGTTTTGCTTTTGTATTCCTGTTTCTGTACAACGGTATCTATTCTGCAAGACAGTATTCGTTGCGAAACCTCATATTTTCCGGTGCGCTCAGTTCCGCGCTGGTGATGTGCGGGGTGCATTTCCTGACACCTTACAGCAGGTATGACTTCGCGGTGATAATGGCTGCTTCCATGCTGTTTTTCATCCTTTGGCGCACCGCGTTGTCGCTTTCCGTAAAGGCGTTCAGGGGCGCGTCAAATTTTTTTCAAAAAAAACCTTGACATGCGCCTGCCCAAATATTATCTTATAACTTTGAAAGCGAGAGTAGCTCAGTGGTAGAGCTCTACCTTGCCAAGGTAGCTGTCGCGGGTTCAAGTCCCGTCTCTCGCTCCAACTTTTGATTTTTATTACCCCAATGTCTACGGGTTTCTTTCTCAAAAGGAACCTTTTTTTCGGCGGCATAGCCAAGTGGTAAGGCAGAGGTCTGCAAAACCTTTATTCCCCGGTTCAAATCCGGGTGCCGCCTTAACTGCACAAGTGCGGGTGGGCTTTGCAACATCATCTTAAACCCTCGCCCACTTGTCTAATTTACCCCAGTCTCTCATCTTCACCAGTTCGACCGCCTGTTCTTTTGTAGAGGCGATGCCGACGTTGTAGCGTCCGCTTATTGCGAGTATTGAGTTCAGCATTAGTTTTTTCATGCCGTCCATGCCGGTTATGACGCTGTATTTTATGTACGGCGCGTTGTGCTCCATCCACTCGGCCACTATCCTTTTGGTTTCGCTGTCGAACCTTATCCCATCGACGTTTGTGATGGCGTAGACGGTCTGTTTTTTGTATTTCATGACGGCTGGTTTCGCCAGCTCTATCAACTGCCTGAACTCATCGTTTGTTCTGAAGTCGGACAGGTCGAAGTAGATATATTTTTTTCCGTGCCGTACAAATTCTTCAATGCGGTTCATTATTGCATCTCCTTTAACAGTGCCCCTATGAGTGAGACGGCCGCGTCATATTCGCCTATCAGGGTATTTTGCAATATGCGCTCGATTTTGCCGCCGATCTCCGGCGTGCCAGTCACGCGCCTGAGTTCTGCGGCGGCGGCGTTTATTACGTCAGGATCCAGATTGTTAATCGCCGTGCTCAGGCTTATCAGCGTGGCCCTGATGGTTTCCTTATCGACCGCGGGTTGAGCGTGCGCCTCTTTTTTTGCCAAAATAGCCTTGTCTATATTGCGCAGAAGCGTCCCGAATTCCGTGAGCAGGCGGCCGATGTTTTCCTTGATGAATATTCTGTCTTCACGCTTGCCGGCCATCTCCATATCGCGCGCGGTTTCGGAGAACGCGGCCGCTCCGATGTTAGCCGACGCGCCTTTGAGCGCGTGGACGGTTATTGTAAAAAGCGGCAGGTTGTTCGACAGAAGAGATTTTTTGATCTCCTCCACTTTCTCCCGCCCGTCGTTGCTGAATATCCCAAGCGTTCTTAGATATGACGCGGACGAGCCGCCCATCCGGGATATGCCCGATTTTACATCCACCCCTTCAATGACAATGCCAGTGTCGCTCTCCCGGTTGAGAACGGGTTTTTTCACCGCCGGTTTTTGTTTCTTCTTGGGTATCCATTTTTCCAGCAGGGAGTTAAGTTTTGGAATGTCCACCGGTTTCGACAAAAAACCGTTAAAATCGTTTTCCAAAAACATCTCCTTGGCGCCGGAAACGGCGTTTGCCGTCAGCGCGATGATGGGGGTTTTGTAATAGGCGCTAAGACCCCTTATGCGCTTCGTCGTCTCAATGCCGTCCATATCCGGCATCATGTGATCCATGAATATCAGGTCGTACTGATTCGCTTTCACCATCTGAACCGCTTCCTTACCGCTCAGGCAAATATCAACCTGCATATCGTAGGGCGACAGCAAGCCCCTGGTCACTTCTAAATTAGTCTGGATATCGTCGACGACCAAAACCTTCGCTTCCGGCGCGTTAAATTTTACTACGGTGCTGTCTTCTGTATGATAGGAGAATCCGTCGGATACGCCGTTCAAAATATTCGCCACGGATACGGAGTTCGCGGGCATGGTGATAACGCTCAAATCCTTATCGGCGACAACGTTGCCAAAACTCGTGAGCAGCACGATTTTTGCTCTGGAGCTGAGTTCCGTCAATATATTTCTGACGTCCTCATACATGGCGGATTCAACAAATACAAAAGGGTAGTCGCCGGCTGTTATTTTCGCGCGCAGTTCATCGTGGCTTTGCGCGCACGCGCAGTCTACGCCCAAATTGTCTATCGTGCATACCATGGAGTTGGCGTATACGTCGCGCCGCTCGCAAATGATAACGCGCTTCTCTTCCGGTTCATCGACAATCGCCAGCGGGTCGCCGGAATATATTTTTTGCGGCAGGGTGATGGTGAATATGCTGCCTTTGCCGTATTCGCTCATGACGCTTATGTTACCGCCCATCGCGGTAATCAGGTTTTTCGTTATGACAAGCCCGAGCCCCGTACCCTCAATACCCCTGTTGGATTCCACATCCACCTGAACAAAGGTGCCGAAAAGTTTTCCTACGTCTTCCCGCTTTATCCCTCTGCCGGTGTCGGTAACATCCATTGTCAAAACGACCGTGTCGTCGTCCGTTATCTTGCCGCTTATCGCAAGGCAGATGAATCCGTCTTTGGTGTACTTTACGGCGTTGCTCAAAATGTTGAGCAGCACCTGCCTCACACGCACTTCGTCGCCGACCAGTACGCTCGGTATGTTGCAGTCGGTGTTTACCACAAACTTCACTTCCGAGTCCACAACCCTCATCCTGATGATACTGACGACGTCGTTCACCAAAGACCCGAAGTGATATTCGGCGGGGATGATCCCTAATTTCCCGCTTTCAATTTTTGACAGGTCGAGGATGTCGTTTATGATGGACAACAGATTCGCGCCCGCTTGCTTGATGGTATAAACGTGTTCCTGCGCAGAGTGGGACATCTCTTCCCGCAGGGCGAGTTCCGCCATGCCCGTTATCGCGTTCATGGGCGTTCTTATCTCGTGGCTCATCTTCGCTAAAAAATCGTCCTTTACCTTCAGCGCGACCGCCAGATCGCTCGACGTATTTTGCAGAGGTTTGAAAAGGCCGACGATGAATACGTTGAGCACGATGAGTATCACCCCCATGATTACGAGCATCGAAAGAAAGAGCCATGTCAGCGTGGTGGCGTAGTCATCTATTCCGCTTGGAGTGATCGCGAGGGCGTACCATCCGAGCGACGGGATCTCCATCACGGCGGCTTCTCCGCGCGGCATGCTGAAAATCCGCGTTTCGCCGGGCCTGAGGTTTCTCGCGGCCGACATGATTTCCCTGCCGGCACTGCCGAACCTGTCCTCAATCCGCCGTCTCGTAGTTACCAGCGTGCTGTTTCTGGCGGCGGTAATTTCCCCCTGGCCGTTAAATAAAAACAGTTGCATATTCCCGTTATTATCGTCATAAACGGCGTTTATAAATGTTGAGACATCAATGCCCACCCGCACCATGCCGATAGGCCTGCGCATGTTGTTAAAAACCGGCGCGTTGATCCACAGCCGCGTAATGTTCAGGAACGGATTGTGGTCGAGGTTAAGGTTGACGTTTCCGATTCTGTGAAGGGTCGCGTTATACCAGTCATAGGTCGTATCCGCCGGATTAATCGTGTCAATATGCCTGCCTTCCGAAAACAGCCTCTTGTCGTTATCGCTAACCCAAAGGATGGTGCTGTTCGAAAAGGCCCTGCTGAATTTGTCTATATCTCTAATGGCCGCGATTTCCAGCTCTCTGTTGTGCGGGTTTATAAAATAGCGGCGGATGTACGGCGATTCCGCCATTCTCAAAACGGTGTTGATTCTGTCGTTTACCGGCGCTTCCAATTTCGCCCGCTCGCTCTCCAGCGTCCTGACCAGTTCGCCGCCCTTGGTGTTTTTAATAACCTGCCGCATGGAAAGCGTAAAAATTGTCCCCCCGGCCGCTAGAACAATTACAAATAATACTATGGAGAACGCTATGGAACTCTGTATCAGCAGCTTGAATCCTATTTTTTTCTGTTTCATAAGCTAAGCTTTCTGCCCCAGTATCTCTTCAATCAGCGTTATAGCCTCGTCGTGCTCGCCAATCAGTGTTTTTTGCAGAATGTCGCTGATATTGTCGCCGGTTTTCTCGACGAGCATCCACAACTGCCTGAGTTCCCCCGCGGCGGCGTTAATCGCGTCGGGGTCCAGATTGTCAATAGCCGTGTTCAGGCTGACAAGCGTAGATTTTAGCGCGCCCCTGTCGATTCCGGTTTGGCGCAGCTTCTTTTTCTCCGCGTTTACCGCTTTGTCAATATTGCCCAAAAGCGTTTCTAGGTCTGCCTGCAAACGCCCAATGTTTTCCTTAATATATATCCTGTCTTCCCGCTTCCCCGCATCCTCCATTATTTTCGCCGCTTCGGCAAACGCCGCCGCCCCGATATTCCCCGCCGCCCCTTTTAGCGCGTGGACTTTTATTGTGAAGAGGGGCAGATTGCTGTCTTCCAAACATTTTTTTATCTCAACTATTTTCTCGCGCCCGTCGTTACTGAATATCGAAAGCGTCCTGAAATAAGCGTCCGCCGCACCGCCTGCCCTCTCCATGCCCGCCGCCGCGTCTATCCCTCCGATGTCAATGCTTGTGCCACTACCGTTATCAACGATGATTTTTTTCCTCACCGCCGTCCGCTTCTTTGGGGGTATCCATTTTTCCAACACGCCGTTCAAGCCGGCGGTATCGATCGGCTTGGTCAGGAAATCGTCAAACCCGTTTTGTAAAAGCGCCTCTCTCGTCCCCGCGGCCGCGTTTGCCGTAAGCGCGACAATGGGGAGGCGGGTGCAGGCGCACTCCATGCCGCGTATGCGCTTAACCGTTTCAAGGCCGTCCATCTCCGGCATCATCTGATCCATAAGCACAAGATCGTAGTCGTTTAACCGTATGAGCGTAATCGCTTCGGAGCCGCTCATGCACGTGTCTACCCGCATATCATAAGGCGCGAGCAACCCCTTGGCCACTTCGAGATTGGTTCTGATGTCATCAACGATCAACACCCTCGCGTCCGGCGCGTTAAACCGCGCGACAGCGTCTCCGTCTTTTCCGCTTTCGACTCTCGGCAGGCCAAAAACATCGTTGATTATCGTCAGGAGGTCCATTCCCGCCTGTTTGATGGTGAGCACGTGTTCCCTTGCGGCCGGCGGCAAATCTTCGCGCAGGGCGAGCTCCGCCATGCCCATTATCGCATTCATGGGCGTCCTGATTTCGTGGCTCATCTCCGCCAAAAAATCGTTACTCATCTCTGAGTTCCATTTGCACCTTGTTAAATTCATCGGAAACGCAAACAAACAGATCCACCAAATCAGGATCAAAATGCCTGCCCCTGCCGTCCTTGATTATGGCAACCGCCTCCTCGTGAGTCAGCGCTTCCTTATAGGGTCTTTTCGAGACAAGCGCGTCGTAGACGTCGGCTATTGCCATCAGCCTGCCCTCAAGCGGAATCTCTTCACCCGCCAGCCCTCTTGGGTAGCCCGTCCCGTCCCATTTTTCGTGGTGGTAGGCGGCAAAAACCCCGGCGTAATCTAAAAAAGACCGCTCGGCTGTACCTTTTTTTATCTTCTCAATAATTTCCGCGCCGAAATCGGAGTGTCTCTTTATTTCCTCAAACTCCTCGGGCGTGAGCTTGCCCGGCTTCTGCAGGACGTGATCCTTTATCGCTATCTTGCCCACATCGTGCAGTTGTGCCGACATGAGCAGCAGGTCTATGTTCCACGACGCTATCCGCTCGGTGTGCAGGCCGCGCTTCCTCATCCCGTCGAGCAGTATCCGCAGGTAGTGGGTCGTCCGGTCGATATGCTTTCCCGTGATGTCGTCGCGGCACTCCACGAGCTCCGCGATCGTCTTGAGGATGGTGTGCTGCAATTCGAGAATAGATTTGGTTTTGGCGCTCACCATCTCCTGCAGATTGTTGTTAAAATGGACAAGCTCCACCTTCTGCGCTTCGACCAAAAGGTGCACCTCAATACGCTTGAGCAGGAGCGACGGCGGGGGGATGGGTTTTGCTATATAGTCCACCGCGCCCAGCGTGAGCCCCTCAAGCTCGCTGTCGGAGTCGCACTTCGCCGTCAGGAAGATAACCGGGATACCCGCCGTTTTCGCGTTGCCCTTTAGTATCCTGATGGTATCGTACCCGCTCATCTCCGGCATTTCGATATCGAGCAGGATCATGTCCGGGATTTTTCTCTCCAGCGTTTTCAACAGTTTTTCGCCGGAATTCAGCGCCAAAACGCTGTAATGCTTCTCAAGCGCCCCCAGCACAGTTGCCAGATTTGTAGGGTCGTCGTCGACAATAAAAATAGTCTTTCGGCTCATTAGTAAACGCCTTCCGCGGCAATTCGCCGCTAACCCCCCGAAACGCCGGTTTTTTGGAGGTTGGTTATGATGTTCATAGTAATAGTATAATAAAAGTAGGGAGAAAATCAAAATAAAAAATCAAAATTGCCTTCCCCTCTTGCCACCCACCCATACAATATACCATATTTATATGATTCACACGATTGTTTAACAAGGAGGCATTTTGCATAAAGGCATAATCCTGGCCGGCGGCTCCGGTACGCGGCTCTACCCGATGACCATCGCGGTGTCGAAGCAGCTAATGCCCGTCTACGACAAGCCGATGATCTACTACCCGCTCTCGACGCTCATGCTCGCGGGGATAACCGACATCCTGATAATCACCACGCCGGAGGACGCCGGGGCGTTTAAGAAGCTTTTGGGCGGCGGAGAGCAGTGGGGGCTTTCGCTCTCTTACGCTGAGCAGCCGCGGCCGGAGGGGCTGGCGCAGGCATTTATTATCGGGGAGGATTTTGTGGGGGGCGAGCCGGTCGCGCTGATTTTGGGGGATAATATTTTTTGGGGCCACGGGCTTATGCAATGCCTGCAAAAGGCGATCGACAGACCCGGCGCGGCGACGATATTCGCGTATCGGGTGAACGATCCGCAGAGGTACGGGATAATAGAGATTGACAGGGATGGTAACGCGTTGTCAATAGAGGAAAAACCCGCCGTGCCGAAGTCGAAGCTGGCGGTGACAGGTCTTTATTTTTACAACTCCGAAGTCTGCGCGTTGGTGCGCCAACTAAAACCGTCGGTGCGCGGGGAGCTGGAGATTACCGACCTGAACCGCGTCTATCTTGAACAGGGCAAGCTGCACGCCGTAGACCTCGGGCGCGGCATAGCCTGGCTCGACACAGGAACGCACGAATCGATGCTGCAAGCCTCGCTATTCGTGGAAACGATCCAGTCGCGCCAGGGCCTGAAAGTCGCGTCCCCCGAAGAGATAGCCTACCGGCGCGGGCTGATTGATTCGCAGCAGTTAAAAAAGTTAGCCGAGCCGATGCGCAAAAATGGTTACGGCCAATATTTAATCGATATCGCGGAAAACACCCCATGAAACACAAAAACTTAAACGAAAGAATATTATGGAATTTATCAAAACCGGCATAGACGGCCTGATACTGATCAAGCCGAAAATCCACGCCGACAACCGCGGCTTCTTCCTCGAAACCTACTCGGCGCCCATATTCGCGGCGGCCGGGATCGACTGCGTGTTTGTGCAGGATAACCATTCAAAATCAACGGCCAAGGGCGTAATCCGCGGGCTGCATTTTCAGACGGCGCCTTTCGAGCAGAGCAAGCTCGTCAGGGTTATCAGGGGCGCGGTGTTTGACGTGGCGGCCGACCTGCGGCGCGGTTCCCCAACATTTGGCAAGTGGATGGGGTTTGAGCTGAGCGAGAGTAATTTTAACATGCTGCTCATCCCCAAAGGTTTTGCCCACGGTTTTTGCACGCTTGAAGAAAACACCGAAATCGTCTACAAAGTCGATAACCCATATTCCCGCGATCACGACGCCGGCATTATATGGAACGACCCCGATCTGGCGATAGACTGGCCGGCAAGCGAGCCCGTTTTATCGGAAAAAGACAGGAATTTGCCGCGGTTGGCGGATATGGCGGGCATGTCATTTTTGGCGTAGATACTGCCGCGGATATTATATTATTGATACCTCAAAAAACGTAAACGGCCAAGGAGTCAGAAATGCAAGAATTGCCAACCGGTTTGCAGGTATTTGAGCATATCCGTAGTGCTGGCGCACTATATGTTGATAAAACAGATATGATCCATAAAATCGTATCCGGGGCCAGGATGCAGTTCTTCATCTCCCGCCCGCGCCGCTTCGGCAAGACGCTTTTGTGCTGGACGCTCAATGCGCTTTTTAGCGTGATTTTGTGCGCAACCCCGGCAATATCGAAACCGCGCCGCCGCAAAATTTTCTGTATCAGGCCGGATACCTGACGCTTCGTGAAAGAATCGACCGTGATTTTTTGCTCGACTACCCAAACACCGAAGTGCTCAATTCCATGTCACGGTTAGTTGCCGAAAATATGATACAAAGCGGCGGCGGCGAGTTCATGGATTTCCGTACTCCGCTCATTACGTCGCTCGCCGGCGGAAAAAGTAAACTTTTAATCGAAACATTCAACCGCCTCCTCGCAAGCATTCCCTACGACGACTACGTGGGCGCGGCAAGACAGGCGGTCGAGCTGTCCGACGTAGAAATAACAACGCAGGAATGGCTCTACCGCTCCACCATCCTCGCGTTCCTGCGCGGATGCGGCGTGCTGACGTTCGGCGAAATGCACGGCAATCAAGGACGCTCGGATTTAATAGTAACATGCAGAGGCGTTACGTGGATAATCGAAATAAAAATTGCCAAAAACAACGACTGCGAAACGCGAGCGCAAGAGGCTATGAAACAAATCAACGACAGACAATACGCCGAACCGTACAAAAACGGGAAAAAGGTGGGGATCGCGATTGATGACAATACGAGGCAGATTGGTGGGTGGGTGGAGGCGTGAGTTTTTTTATACCTCGCCTGACTCCACATTTCCACCCTACCGTAGCGCGAAAGCTTTTTCCGCTTCTTCGAGCGAGTGCCCGTTTCGTAAAAATTCAAGCAGTTCATATCTGCCCTCTTGCCTACCCTCCTGTTTTCCTTCCTGCCAGGCTTCCTGCTTCCACCTCTCCGCGGCACCGCTTCTTACTGCCCATCCGTCGAGGTACTTTCTGACCTTTTTTTCTGCTACTGTCATATTCTCAACCTCCTCTAAAATATTATAGTTCGCATGATACAACAAATACATAAACTCCCGTAACGGAGCGTCTTCGCCAACGACCTCCGGCTTTTCCACTAACTTAACGCCATACTCCGCCGTCAAATCGTTGCGAATCGCCCCAACCCACTCCAAATCTTCGGCGGACAACTCACTGCTCACCGCCAACTGCATAGCGGGGACAAAAGTGGAAGACTGCCCCTCTCCTACAATATAATATATCCCCCGCGCTTCCGACGCAATTATTTTATATCCCCTCTCTTTTTGCAACACCCGAAACAGCTTCTCAGGCCGCCTGACAGAAACAAATGTTATCGCCGCTTCGCTAAAAACTACCGAATTTTGGGATAAATAGGCGTAAAAGTAGGCCAAAACTCTATCAAAGGCCTTTATGTTCAATGTATCGGTCGGACCCTTGAACTCGACGATGTTGTGACGCCTGAAAAATCTCATCAGCGTGTTGTCGATGACGACGTCTTCCAAGAGCTTTATCACGACGACGTCAATCCTCATAGGCTCCTTGTATAACTCGTATTCGGGGATTATGTCAACCTTATATTCCCGAAG
>JAITFQ010000103.1 GCA_031281225.1 Chitinispirillales bacterium | reverse complement strand
GTCGCGCTCGACGCCAAGACCGGCGTACAAAAATGGTCGGTCAACCTCAGCGAAAAATACGACGCGGCTGTGCCAAAATACGCCTATTCGGAATCGCCGCTTATCGACGGGGACAGGCTCTACGTCGCGCCGTACGGCAGAAAAGCCTCGGTCGTCTGCCTCAATAAAAACACCGGCGAGCCCATTTGGGAATCGCCCGCTTTCAATACGGGCAACGAAACCGGCGATGCGGGGTATACCTCTTTCATACTCGTGGAGGACAGCGGGTTCAGGCAGCTTATGTCGTACAGTTCCGGCTTTGTTTACGGGATGGACGCCGAAACCGGCAGGCTCTTATGGAGCGTGCCGTTCATAAATAAGCGCGAGGACAACTGCACAAACGTGATCTACCACAACGGCCACGTATTCGCGTCGAGCGGTTATGGCAACGGGTCTATGCTCGTAAGGCTGAGCAGGGACGGGAGCGGCGGCGTGGGGGCGCAGGAGGTTTACAGGACGCCGCTCATGGACAATCATCACGGCGGGGTGATCCTGCACAACGGGCACCTCTACGGTTCTGGCCACGAGAGCAGGGGGTGGTTCTGCCTCGATTTCATGACTGGCCGGCAGTTGTGGAACGCGCCGGGCAAGGGGTCGGTAACGTTCGCCGGCGGTATGCTCTATCTGTACGACGAAGACGGGACGATGAGTTTGGTGAGGGCCCAGCCGAGCAGATTTGAAAAAATAAGTTCGTTCACGGTACCCGAGGGCGGCAAGGGGCAATACTGGGCGCATCCGGTGGTTAGCAACGGGGTTCTTTACGTTCGGCACGTGGATAATCTTTACGCGTATGATATTCGGGGCAATTGATTTCTTCTCCGCGCCCGGCAGGGGGTGCGTGCACCCCTATTTTTTTAGCTTGATGTTCGACACGGAATAATGTATATTATACGCGTGAAAAATATCCCGATACCCTGATCACTTAGGCTGTCTTATGCGAATGCAAAACAAAAGCATGCTTGTACTGTCGGCGCTTCTTTCGGTAAGCGCGTTCATGGGAGTCGTCCAGGCGCGCCAGCCGCAAGTGGCGGATACGCTCCTCTTTACCATACACTTGACGGACGATGATCAGGGCAGCCTGTTCCATACAGGCCAATCGGGGGATATGCGCAGTCATTTGACCGGCCCTGTGTTCATGTCGGGGAACAGGCTTCTGTTCTACTCGAAGCATGGCTACGTGTTGTACGATTTGCACGGGAACCTGATTGAGCAGCACTCGCTCGTCAGGGAGAACACGAGGGCTGCTGCCGCGGGCAGGCCCCAAAAGTTTTTGGCCTATCCGTTTGACGGTGAAACGCTTATCTACTACACGGAAACCGACCCTGTGGCAGTGTATCGTAAAAGGCTGCAAAGGCCAAGATTCGAGGAGGTTCCCCAGGCGGAGATGGATCTGTTCAGGAATATTGAGTCGGAACCTTTTAACATTTATCGCGGTAGCACAACCGAAGATATCACGCGTAAGGCCAACCTGAGGCCGCACCTTGTCGGCTACAACTCGCTTGTGGGCGGCAGCAATTGGTGGTCGACCGACCAGAATTTCAACTTCACGTCGCCGATAATTATGGAAACAAACGGTCGGTTCGCGTCATTTTTCCCAGGATTCAGGGAAGATATGGTCGAGGGGCACTGCGGCGACCCTACAGAATTGATGCTGCCGCTTGGCGCGTTTCAGAGAAACGGCCGCTGGTACTATCTTGGCCTCTACAGCGTTAGCATTGGCACCGAGCAGGGCGACTACTTTCAAACGATTATGCTCATTGATCAGTCCGGGAACGTGCTATATTGCAGCCGGCTTTTTAAACACGGGCTCGGCAGCATGGCCCAGGAACAGCCCCACGATATTGACGTGGATGATGCCTCATACATACCGGCGCGCTACGTTTTCCTCCCCGTGGTGGATCACTTCGGTGACTTGTATTATGGAGTGCTCGACAGGGAATACAGGGCGATATCAGTCCGCAAGAAGAGTTTTTACCGCTTTCTATCAATCCCCGCCGCCCCGGCTTACGCCGACAGGTTTGATACTGAGAGCCGCCTCGGTTTTAATCCGGTACGGGTAGAATGCGCCGCCGCGTCGCACGAAGAGGGGGTGTTGCCGCCGATTTTTTCGATAAACGATCAGGGTGGCCGGAACATGCTTGATTTGACCGATCTGACAGTAGACAGTTTTTACGCAAAAGTTCACCGTCTGCCGGACGAGGAATTGTGGCAAAGGGTGCGAAATGTAGCCTCCACAATGCCCTCAAGAATAGCCATGATGCAGGACTCAATCGCCCAGGTTAGGACTATGTGGTGTCCCTATGGAATATCCATAAACCACGAAGTTTACGGCCAGGTTGCGAGCCTGAGTTACGGCCTTGGCGATGTGGTGGTGTCTGCGCGGGTACTCGGCGTTAGCGAATCGCAATACGTCTACGTGCGCGTTGACCTTGAAAGCTGGGCGGAAGTAGTGGTGTTCACGCACCGCGGGCGTTTTGTAGAACGCTTCATATTCAACAGGCAAAACTTCGAGCAACGCCAGGACGTGCTGGTGATGGCGCCCAACGATGCAATTTACGAGAGAGACTACGAGGCCGGCCTCGACGCGAGAGGCCAGGTTACAGCCGGCCACAGGTTTATAATTTGGAGGAAGGACGTCGTGCCGCTCCCCAGAGAGGAGCCGCCGCCCGAACGCAAAAGAAGATGGTGGAGTCGGCGGGGGTAAGGCATGGACGCGAACGCTGACCTGCTCGCTACCCTCAACCCCGAACAATTTTCCGCCGTAACCGCCCCCAACCGCGGCTCGCTCCTGATACTCGCTGGCGCGGGTTGCGGAAAGACCGCGGTTCTCACGCGCCGCGTAGTATTCCTCACCCGCTCGGGAATCCTGCCAAACCGTATATGCGCCCTCACGTTCTCCCGTAAAGCCGCCGAGGAGATGGCGGGCAGGCTTGTGAAGCTAGATCCCGTCTGCGGCGGCGAAGACGCCCCGCTCGTAACCACATTTCACGCCTTTGCCCTGCAGGTATTACAGGAAAAATACGAGGGCCGGAGCAATTTCAACAGGATAGGTTTTAGCGGTCACGCGGCCCTGCTCGAAACAAGGCAGCGCCTCGAGATTCTGTCGCAGGTCAGCACGACGGCAATGCGCAAAACTTTGAGAATGAGCATCACCGAACTCGACAGCGCGTTAAATATACTTGGAACGTTTCCCGAAAAAGCACTGGAAAAATGGGGTGGGGAGGAGGCTGAACTGCTGATGAAAATTGAGCGTGATTTTTCCGAGGTTCGCAAAGAGCGCGGTCTGTGGGGATTTTCTGACCTGATAAGCGGCTGTCTAGAACTTTTTAAGACCCACCCCCAAATCGCGGCGCGGTGGAGCGGGCGCTACGATGCCATTTTGGTCGATGAGTTTCAGGACACGAACCCCATACAGATAGACCTGCTCGACGCCCTGCTCGCCTCAGGCGCGACGCTCTACGCCGTGGGGGACGACGATCAGGCGATATACGGTTTTCAAGGCGCGGACATCAGGACGATAATGAATTTTACAACACGCTTCAAGGATGCAAGTATTATAAAATTACAGATCAACTACCGAAGTATTCCGGTAATCCTCAACTGCGCGAACAGGCTTTGGGTTGACAAGCCGGCGGAGTACAGAAAGACGCTTGTCAGCGGATTATCTGCCCCGCCTACCGGATGCGGCAAACCGCAAACCATGCGCTTCGGAACGCAGGAGCAGATGCTTGAGTGGGTGATCGGCAAGGCGCGGTTCATCCGCCGCAGGGAAAATATTCCAATTGGCAAAATGGCGATGCTGTTCCGTTTAAACGACACACTGACAACCGTTGCCAATCACTATAAAAACATAAATTTGCCCGGCGAGGATACCCCGCAACTCATGACCGTCCATGCGAGCAAGGGTTTGGAATATCCGGTAGTATTTTTATGCGACCTTGAAGAAGCCGTATTTCCCCACTACAAACCCCCCAAAGAAACGCGCATAGATACGTGGACTGACCTGCTCAGAGCGATAGTCAGGCCAAAGGCAAAAATCGTTGCCCCGTGCGATGTCGAGGAAGAACTGCGTCTTTTTTACGTTGGAGTGACACGCGCCGAACGTTTTTTATTTTTCATCACCGTAGCCAAAAAACAATTTTACGGCCGGACGATGAATTTTGTCCCTTCGAGGTTTTTGAAGCGGATTTAATTTTGATAAAATTTTTTTGATTTTAACCTTTACCGCTTGCCATTAATTATATTTATGGTTCTGCTTCATCCGCGGCTATTTTCTGGCAGCCCCGCTTCTGCCTCCTCTCCGCCGCTTACTCTTCTTTCAAATCAATTAAAAACCTTAACCTCCAAAGAAGGGGGCGTTTTATGCTGCGTTTTTTTCGTAGTGCGTTTTTTGTTGCCGTTTTTGTTTCATTGCCGCAGTTTTTCTCCTGCGTCAAAAATTCCAACCCCGTCGCCGGCGAAGAGTTCGGGACGATCGAGATCAGGGCGCGTGTTATCAACCGCCCTCTTGCCAAAGCGCAGACGGTAGGCGCGGTGAATGAAACCGTCGCCGACAGCATCGTTTTGGAGTTCAGCGGCGATGACCTCACGCCAGTAAGAATCAGCCGCAGGATCGATCTTTCCAGACCGACACTCGTCGACACGGTCACAAGGGTGCCAGTAGGCAGGAATCTCCAGATTGAGATTTGGGCGGTTGGCAGAGACGGCAGTGTGACCCACATCGATTCGGTCGAAAGCCGGATAGTGACTACCGAGGTTGGGAAGGTCGTGCCGGTTATCGCTACGCTTATTCCGGCGGCGGGGTCGATCTATTTGCAGTTTGCCGGGTTGGGAACGAACATCAGTACGGTGCACGCGGCCTTTACCACGCTTGACGGGGCGGTTATTTCGCAAAATACGGTAGCGAGGGCGGCCCGTACCTACCTGAGCGTCGACAACATCCCGCACGACACGGAAGGAATTTTAGCGGTAACGATTCTTAACGGGGCCGGCGATACGGTTTATATCGCTAACCATGAACTAAGGTTTGACGCCCGCGGCGATAACACAATTGAGCTGCAATTTTTTGAGAATAACGGTATGATCGAGGTTGATGTGACAATGTATATGCCCGGTGTCACCACGGGCGCGTATGATTTCAGCAACAACCGCCGCGATCCGGAATCGATAGTTGAAGAAACGGGGGAACTTGTTATCACCGAAATAATGTGGAGCGCGGGCAACGATAATTATATAGAATTGTATAATACCACGGACGGCGAACTGTTTTTTGAAACGCTGACGACCGACGTAGACGGCACCCAGCGCAGTTTTGAAAACGTGACGGTAGCGGCGCACGGCTATTTGGTAATCGGGCGCCAGGCGTCGCCGTATGCGGATATCTACACATCGGCGACTGGCGGTTTGCCCATCACATCAAGCGGCAACTGGATAACCATAAGGCGCACGGACGGCACGGTGATCGACCGGGTGATTTTCGCCGGCACCGGCAACACGCTCGGCTGGCCGACGATGGCGACATCGGCGCGCCGGTCGATCCAGTTGTCAAAAGACAAATACAACGCAATCGACAACAGTTTTGGCAAAAACTGGTTTGCCACGCCAATAACGCCGGCAACATTGGTAGACGGGACGACGAATTTGTACGGAACGCCGGGCCGGTAAACAACGTAAACACAGGGCGGCAATTCGTTGCCGCCCGATTTACCGGTTAATTATATTATCTCGACACCTGCAGCGTATATTTACCAGTTCCGTTGCTGTAGAATCCGGCGCGGACGAAGTACTGCGTTCCGTTTATAAGGCGTGATGTAATCAGCGCGTTGTTACCGTCGCCCCCGTCGTCGTCTTCGGCGATTAGCTGCCAGTTTCCGTCATATAGCCACAGATACGGGTCGCTGTTGCCGTTATTGGAAGTGACGAATGTCCACGAGCCGGTGCTGTTGGGCGTGAAGGTGAAGAAGGTCATCTCGTTTACGGTTATATTGCCGCCCGCTCTCGGAATTTCGTCTATGGTCAGCGGTGAGCTTGACACGTTCAGCCTGTAAACTCCGGTTCCGTCATTGTGGAATCCGGCGCGGATAAAGTACTGCGTTCCGCCGGTAAGCGGCATTATAATCAGCGCGTTTTGACCCTCGCCCCCATCGTCGTCTTCGGTAATCAACTGCCAGTCCGCGTTGTACAGCCACAGATACGGGTCGCTGTTACCGTTATTGGAAGTGACGAATGTCCACAGAGCGGTATTATTGGGTGTGAAAGAATAATAGGTTTGCCCGTCCACAGTCACATTGCCGCCTGACCTCGAAAGCCTCTCTACGGGGGTTGATGTGACCGACAGCCTGTAAGTCCCGGTTCCGTTGTTGTAGAATCCGGCGCGGACGTGGTACTGTGTTCCGGCTGTAAGCGGCACTGTAATCAGCGCGTTGCTGCCTTGCCCTCCATCGTCGTCCTCGGTGATTAACTCCCAATTCGCGTTAAACAGCCACAGGTACGGGTCGCTGTTACCGTTATTGGATGTGCGGAATGTCCAAATACCGGTATTACTGGGCGTGAAGCTAAAATCGGTTTGTTCGACCACAGTTAACTCGCCGCCTGTGCGCGGAATTGTATTCGTGGATGCCGGTGAGCCTGCGGATCTGGCAGGCGCCACGCCGACACCTCCGCGCTTTTGAGCCGCGGCCGCGGCCGCCAATACAAGGATAGCGGCGGTACAGAAACATACCGTCCTGACAACAGAAAACCTTGCTTTCATAAAATTCTCCTGATGTGTTGCCGCGATGATTTGCCGGTAAATCATCTGCGTGTTGTTGTATACAGTAATGATGGTTTTGCCGGCAAGCCATCAGCGTACTATTCCATAAATAACAAGCTATCTCGTCGTTTGCAGCCTGTATTTTCCGTCTTCGTTATTGTAGAATCCGGCGCGGATAAAATACCGCGTTCCGCCTGTAAGCCGTCTCACAATTAGCGCGTTTTTATCGTCGCCCCCGTCGTCGTCTTCGGCAATTAGCCGCCAGTTCTCGTCATATAGCCACAGATACGGGTCGCTGTAACCATTATTGGATGTACGGAATGTCCACCTGGCGGTAGTGTCGGGCGTGAAAGTAAAGAAAGCCTGCCCCCTCACACGCACCTCGCCGCCCGCGCTCGGAATTGTGTCTACGGACAACGACAAACTTGACACGTTCAACTTGTAAGCTCCGGTTCCGCTATCGTAGAATCCGGCGCGGATAAAATACCGCGTTCCGGCTACAAGCGGCATTATAATCAGCGCGTTCCGGCCTTCGCCCCCATCGTCGTCCGAGGCGGTCAACTGCCAGTTCGCGTCGTACAGCCACAGATACGGGTCGCTGCTACCGTTATTGGAAGTGACGAATGTCCATATTGCGTTAGTATTGGGCCTGAAAGTAAAAAAAGTCTCCCCATCCACATTCACATTACCGCCCGCGCTCGGAAGCGTATCTGTGGATAACTGTGAGCCTGATACGTTCAACTTGTAGGTTCCGGTTCTGCCGCTGAAAAATCCGGCGCGGACAAAGTACTGTACTCCGCCGGCAAGCGGTATTGTAATCAGCGCGTTGCTACCGCCGCCCCCATCGTCATTTCGGGTGATCAGCTGCCAATCTGCGTCGTATAGCCACAGATATGGGTCGCTGTCACCGTTATCGGAAGTGCGGAATGTCCACATTGCGGCAGTATTGGGCGTGAAGGCAAAAGTAGTCTGCTTGTTCACAGTCACATCGCCGCCCGTATTCGGAAGCCTCTCTATGGGCGCTGATGAGGTCGACAGTTTGTAAGCCCCGGTTCCGCTACCGTAGAATCCGGCGCGAACAAAGTACTGCGTTCCACCGGCAAGACGTGTTATAATCAGCGCGTTTCTATTACCGCCCCCATCGTCGTTTGAGGTGATTAGCTGCCAATTCTCGTCATATAGCCACAGATACGGGTCGCTGCTCCCGTTGTCGGAAGTGAGGAATGTCCACATTGCGGTAGTATCGGGCGTGAAAGAAAAATGGGACATCCCCCCGACATTCACCTCGCCGCCCGCACTCGGAATTGTGTCTACGATTAGCGGCGAGCTTGATACGTTCAGCCTGTAGGCCCCGGTTCCGTTGCCGTAGAACCCGGCGAGGACGGAGTACTGTGTTCCGCCTGTAAGCAGCATAATAATCAGCGCGTTGTTGCCTTCGCCTCCATCGTCGTCCTGGGCAATTAGCTGCCCGTCCGCGTCGTACAGCCACAGATACGGGTCGCTGTTACCGTTATTGGAAGTGACGAATGTCCACAGAGCGGTAGTGTTGGGCGTGAAGCTAAAATTGACCGTCCCGTCCACAGCCACATCGCCGCCCGCGCCAGAAATTGTACCCGTGGATACCTCCCGTGAGTCTTCGGTACTGTCATCTGCCTCGGTTCTGTGCTTCAGTTCCGCAGACGCGGACGTTAATGCAAGAACAACGGCGGCACAGAAACATATCGTCCTGACAAAAGAAAACCTCGCTCCCATAGGTTAACTCCATTATGCTTTGCCACGATGATTTGCCGGTAAATCATCGGCGTGTTGTTCCATATTGTTATGATGGTTTTGCCGGCAAGCCATCAATCTACTATTCCCTAATATATATCATGGCAAGCGCCTTCTCCGTCTTTTCCAGATTGACAAGAATGCCCTGATATTTCTCCTTCTCTTTCTCAACAATATCCGCCGGTGCGCGTGAAATGAAACTTTCGCTCTCCAAACGCGCTTTCGCGCTGTCGGCGATCGATTTTAACCGCGCAACCTCCTTTGTCAGACGCTCAATCTCGACGTTTTTGTCGATTAGCCCCTCCAAACAGAGAAATAACTGATTGCCCTTGACCACCGCCGAACCGGCGAAGCCGGGTTTTTGCGCGTCGACGCTTACGGTTGTTTCCGATAATTTGGCGAATAGGTTTATCGTTGCCGTTTGTGAAACCAACCACGCTTCCGATTCCCTGTCGGCGGGGATAATCACCGCCGTCCCCGTCTTGTCCGGCGGGATGTTGTTCTCGGAACGGATGGTGCGGAGGGCGACGATGCAGTTTTTGAGCAGATCAAAATCGCTTTCTACCGATTCGTTAATCAACGACGGTTCCGGCTCGGGATATTTCGCGAGCATGATCGATTCCGCGTCGATTAGCCCGTCGAACGTCATCTTTTCGCGCAGGTGGGCCCAAATTTCCTCGGTGATAAACGGCATGAGCGGGTGCAATAATTTCAGGATTGACGCGAGTACATATCCGCACAGCGACAAAGCGTCGGATTTGCGCTGTGGGTCGCCGTCCTGATAAAAATCGGCTTTTTTCGCTTCCACATACCAGTCGCAGAACTCGTGCCATGTAAAATCGTATATGGTGTGGCAGGCTTCGTTGAAACGGTAGGCGGATATTGCGGAGTCCATATCCTTTATTACACGCTGCAATTTTGACAGTATCCATTTGTCTTCGGCTTTCATTCTATCGATTGGCGGCAGCGTTCCCTGTATGGCGCCGTCCTTGATATTCCCCAGCAAAAACCGCGACGCGTTCCATAATTTGTTCGCGAAATTACGGCCGATGTCGAACGTGTCTTTACCCAAAAATACGTCGGAACCCTGGGCGGTAATCATGATCATCGAAAAACGCAAAGCGTCCGCGCCATACACGGGGATCACCTCTAACGGGTCGATGATGTTGCCAAGCGACTTGCTCATCTTGCGTCCGGTTTTGTCGCGCACCGTACCGTGCAGTATCACATCGGTAAACGGGAGTTTTCCGGTAAAACGGTAACCCGCCATTATCATCCGGGCGACCCAGAAGAAAAGTATCTCGGGCGCGGTCGCGAGGGTGTCGGTCGGGTAAAACTTTTTCATGAAATCGTTATCTTCCGGCCAGCCCATCGTGGAGAACGGCCAGAGCCACGAGGAGAACCACGTGTCGAGCACGTCGCTATCCTGCGTCAAGGCGGTTGACGAACATTTTTTACAGGTTTGGGGAGTCTCTTCGCTGACGATTATTTCGCCGCAGCCGCAGTACCATACTGGGATTTGGTGGCCCCACCAGATTTGGCGCGATATGCACCAGTCCCGTATGTTCTCCATCCAGTCGATATAAGTTTTTTTCCAGCGCGCGGGGTAGAAGCGCACCTCGTCGTTAACCGCCGCCGCGAGCGCGGGCTCGGCGAGGGGTTTCATTTTGACAAACCACTGGTCGGAGTAGTAAGGCTCCACAACGGTCTGGCAGCGGTAGCAATGGCCGACAGAGTGATTATGTTCGTCGATTTTTTCTACAAGCCCCGCGGCTTCCAGATCGGCGACAAGAGTTTTGCGGCATTCGAAGCGGTCCATCCCCTTATACTTTTCGGGAATCTCGCCGGCCATGAGCGCGCCCTCGTCCATCACTACTACCGGTTCGAGATTGTGGCGCAAACCCATCTGAAAGTCGTTTGGGTCGTGCGCGGTCGTCACCTTGACCGCGCCGGTGCCGAACTCCCTGTCGACAAACCCGTCCTCAATAAAAGGGATGCTCCGCCCGGTCAGCGGCAGGGCGATTTTTTTATTTTTGACCGCCGCGTAACGCTCGTCGGCGGGATTGACGGCGACAGCGACATCGCCAAGCATCGTTTCGGGCCGCGTTGTTGCCACAACCACGTGACCGCTTCCGTCCTCGTATGGGTATTTCAAATGGTAGAGTTTGCCGTTTAATTCCTTGTGCTCAGCCTCTTCGTCCGACAGCGCCGTCCGGCAGCGCGGGCACCAGTTTATTATGTACTTCCCCCTGTAAATCAGCCCCTCGTTGTAAAGTTCGACAAAAACTTTTCTGACCGCCGCCGACAGTCCGTCGTCCATCGTAAACCGCTCCCTGTCCCAGTCGCAGGATGAGCCAAGTTTTTTCAACTGTGTGGTGATGGTTGCGTGGTACTCCTCTTTCCACTTCCATACCTCGTTAACGAACGCCTCCCGCCCCATCGCGTGCCGGTTCTTTTTCTCTTTGGCAAGCCTGCGCTCCACCACGTTCTGTGTGGCGATTCCGGCGTGGTCGGTGCCGGGCATCCACATAACCTCAAAACCTTTCATGCGCCGGTGGCGGATGAGGATATCCTGTATGGCATTGTTGAGCGCGTGCCCCATGTGCAGTACGCCGGTGACGTTCGGCGGCGGGATGACGATGGAGTAGGCGGGTTTGGGGGACGACTCGTCGGCGTGGAAATACCTGCGCTCTAACCACCGCCGGTAGGTGCGCTCCTCTACGGTTGACGGGTTGTATTGCTTTTCCATAAATATTTTTTCTCCCTACTGACAGGCATAATATATTTTGATTAATGACGGTAACCATATAATATAAATTAAGCCTGAAACAGGCGGGGCACAATGTTGATGAAAAAAAATATCGTTATGATGGTGATGGCGGCGGCGCTTCTGTCCGCGTTTCTAATCTCCTGCGCCAACCAGTCTGCCCCCGGCGGCGGCCCGGTCGACACCACCCCGCCGGAGATAATCCTCTCAACGCACGAAAACGGTCAGACGAACGTCAATCCGCGCGTATCGATTGACATCAGATTTTCGAAGTGGATAAACATTGCGAGCCTCGCGAACGTTGTATCAATTTATCCGGTGCTGCCGAAAAGCTTCGCCATCAGGGCGTCCAAAAACAGGATATCGATAATCCCCGTAGAGCCGCTTGAGGACAACACCACCTATCACCTCGTACTCAGCACGTCTCTCAAAGACCTGCGCGGCAACGCCATAACGGAACCGATAAGCATCGTATTCTCAACCGGCCCCGAACTTGACCGCGGGCAGCTCAGCGGCTCCATCAGGTCGCTCGAACCGCTCACCGTGCCGCCCAAAGTAGCCCTCTACTGGGCGGGCGACGGGTGGAACGATTTATGGTACTACTATCCGCCCAGATACATCGTGCGCGGCGACAGCGCCGGCGTGTTCAGTTTCTCGCACCTGCGGGAAGGCCCGTACCGCATAGTCGCGTTCAACGACAAGTACCGGAGAAACCGCCTGTTTCCCGGCGACGTGAGTTTCACATCGCTGCAACAGACGATTAACGTGACAAGCGCGGCGCAGACGGTACGGCTGTTTCCGACCGACAGCGATACGGCGGAGGTAAAGCCGGTAGTCTACGAGCCGGAAGAAGAGGCGCCCGATACGGTGGCAGCCGTGGTGGAAAAGGCGCCCGACGCCATATTTGAGATGACGTTCGCCGAACCGCAGGTGATGATCGACCAGGCCGTAAGGGACAGCCTCGACGCGATAGTTATTCCCAACGACACAACCTGCTACCGCCTGAACGGCGGGGCGGACTGCCTCGAACCAAACGAAAGGCGCAAATGGACGTTCAGCCCCATAGGCAGAGATGAGACATTCACAGTACGCGACAGCGCGGGGACGTTTACGTTTAGGATGATACCATCGTCCAAGGGGACGCTCAAATGGTTTATTGACGACAACGACGACGATAAGGTTACCATAGGAAAATTAATCCCCTGGCGGGCGCCGGAAGAATTTTTCCTCGTCCCCGGCATATTAGACGCGCGGGGCCGGTGGGAAATTGACGGGTGGCAGGTAAACGCGTGTGAATAATGTTGAGCGTGAGGTGGATATTGTCGCTGATTTTATTAACGCGCACCGGTTCACGCATCAGACACAGCGTGAGTTGGCCGAGTGGCTGCCTGAAATTGCTTACAGGGAGGGTGTTTCTGCTACTGATGTTATTAACGGTTCGACTATACGTTCCATAATCAATAACGAGAAATTAAACGCGCCGCAAAAATCGAAAAAAATCAGGGACGAATTGTACAGGATGCGCTTCCCCGAGTTTTCGAAGCTGCGGGACAACTGGAAAAAACTCGCCGCCGCCGCCAACCCCGCCCCATCCAAAGTGCAGTTCACCCCCTCGCCCGGATTCGAGAAAAAGCGTCTCGAAATCAAGCTGACAATAGAAAGCGCCGGCGAAGCGCGCGAAATCCTAACCGCCCTATCCCAAACGGAACCGCGCGTCTGGGACGAGTTGCTGTTGCCTCAATCATCACCCGTCATCAACTCTCCCGCCCCCGGAAACTGATCCTCCTCACCCTCGCCGTTCAAGCGCTGATGGATTGGCCCTGTTGCCAGCGAGCTGAAGAACAGGTTGGTGAATTCCGACAGTTCCTTAATCATCTCGGTTTGCATTTTTCTTGACAGTTCATTTCTGTCGACGGCGGAGATGTGTATGGTTTTTTGGGGGTTTGCGAAGAGTAAAAATCCTTTGGGTTTTGACGACGCGCCCCTGAACTCGCCCAAATACGCCGTGGGGCCGGCGGCTTCGTTGAAGTGGAATTTGATGGAGATGGCCGCGTCGATCTTGCCCCACAGGAGCATTCTGCGCCTTGGGGTCAGGGAAAATTCCTCGACGACGCCCCTTATTATAATCGTGGAGTCGGCAAGCTGCGCGCTTGGCTGGATGAACGGCTCCGTGCGCCTGTGGCCGAGCCGCTCTTTCTCCCTGATGAACCGCTGCGTCTCAGTTTCGCCCATCAGCCTGAAATTCGGATTCGACGAGAACTCGTGCCTGATGACCTGTTCAAGCTGCGCCTGCGCCGGCTCGCCTCTGTTGTTCGTCAGCCCCAAAAAAAGTACGTCGCGGGCGGGGGCGGCTGAGGGCGACATACACACTAACGCCGACGTTAGCAATAGCGCCGTGCCGATTTTCCTGAATGTGCTGATTTTTCCAACCGTAGTGATACTCATTTTTTCTCCGTTTGTTCAATAGAATTATTTGCCTTGTACACAAGCGCCAAAACCTCCGCCACCGCCGCGTAAAGCTGCGGCGGGATCTCCCTGTCTATGTCGAGCATTGCCAGAAGTTCGACGAGGTCGCTGTCTTGCCGTATCGGGATGCCGCTTTTTTCCGCTATCTCCCTGATTTTTTCAGCCGCAAGGCCGAACCCCTTGGCGGTTACGCGCGGGGCGGACTCCTCCTTATCATTATATTTTAACGCCACTGCGACGTCGCGGTTTTTTTTCATATTTTCAAATCCACCTTGCCGTCTTTGACGCTGTTTCCGCCGTTGTCCATTGATATTCGCGCGTCGGCCGCTTCACTTTTTTTACTGATTGGGCGTTTATTATGAAATTCAAGCGACGCGCCGGGCAACCCCGCCTGCGCCAAAGATTCGCGTAACGCCGGGGCCTCGTTTCTGAACCATTTTGTGACCTCCGGCCGCTCAAACAGAAACGACAGTTTCAAACTCGCCGGCGGGTGGAAGTCGAGATGCGCCGAAACCTGCCCCAGCGCCGACGGCGAGACGTTCAGGTATACCGATGTGCGCCCGCCGCCGCCCTCCTTATCCTTGCCTTGCCGGCGGTCTTTCACAAATTTGACCTGCACCTCCGTCCACTCCTGCCCCATCTTCACCGGAAGCGCGATCACCTGCTGCTGAACCTCCCCGCCGCGCGTTTGGGCGGAGAGCAGTTGCAGGCTTTCGAGGCTTCTGGCGGCCGACAGGGCGGTCGATCTGACGACATCGGCCGGGGTCGAACGCGCCGCCGCGCCGCCGTCCGCGCTTTGCTCCCGTGCTTGCAGCGCGGTGACTTGCAGGCGGTTTAGCTCTTTGAGAATGTCTTTCATTTTCGTCATAACCTCGCCGCTGCTTTCACGCGCCTGCTGTTCAAGAGATTTAGCCGCCTCGGTCAGCGCCTTTTCGATTTCAGGCAGCGCCCGCAAATTTTCCGACAGTTGTTTAGCGGTATCGCGCAGCTCCTCCACAGAAGAGAATATTTCACGGAGCGCGCGCGACACATCCAAAAGTATCTCCGTCCTCAGCGCGTCGACGCTCTGCCTGATGATCTGCGCGGCAGAACTGTCGGCCGGGCCGGCCGGGTTGGGGATGGAGGAGACGCGGCTTTGCAGGTCGAGGGAGGAGAACGCTTCCTGAAATCCAGCGCGTATCTTTTCGGTGTTTGCCCACAGGCGGTTGGCCATCTGTAAAAAATTATCTGTGTTATTCTTGGTATCGGCAAATTCAGGTTTTGTGTTGATAGATTTATTGCTGTCAACAAACTCATGCTTTGTGTTGACAATTTTGCTGTCGGCAGATTCTAATTTTGTATTGACTGATTTATTGCCGTCAATAGATTCCGGTTTTGCGTTAACCATTTTGCTGTCAATAAGCTCCGGTTTTGTATTGACAATTTCAATCGCCTGCCGTATCATCTCCTGCGCCGTAGTGATTTGTGAGAAGACGGTGTTTTTTGTGTTTGTATTGATTTGCCGCTCCGGCGCGGAAACTACGCGGTCGTAGAAATTTTGCGGGAGAGGGCGCTCTTCGCGGGCCAACGGACGCAGCGTGGCGTCAAGCGATGAGATCGCGCTTCTCACAAGGTCAAGAAGTTTTACCTTTTGCCCCGTGTTAATTTCGTCGCTCAACACAGAATCGACGGCGGCTTTCAAATTGTTGATAATGCTCAAACTGTTTTGTTTAATTTCGCTTGCCGGTATTGCCGGTTTGTCAACGGCAGCGCCGGTAACATTTTTTTCATCAACCTGAATCCGTTCGACAAGATTTTTAAGCGCGTCAATATTTTTGTTGACGGTAATTGCGGCAGCCTCCCTGTCGCCCCCTTTCAAAAGCACCTGTATAGCCGATTCCGTCAACGCAGAGTATTCTGCCCGAATCGATGGTATGACGGAGGTTTGCGTCTGCGTTTTTTGCGCCGGCGCCGTAGCGGTTTCAGTATCCGTATTCTGCGCGGAGAGTAATCGCGGGTCGTGCAAGATTTCCGGTTTTACGATCGGCGCCGATTCATGGGAACGCTCGCCTTCAACCGCCTGCGAAGTTTGCGTAGCCTGTGCCTGTTGTGCCGGCAAGCGGTTGGCAACATCGTTTACAATACGCCGCGCTTCGTCGGGCGGCAGTTGTACGGTGTTGGCGGTGTTTAATGATTCTACCTGTTTGACTAAATTTAATAATGCTGACGGGGCGGCGGAAAATGCCGTTCTGCAAATATTTTCAATAACCTTGTCCGCGGTAATTTTATTGCCGGCAGTATTATCACCGGCGATCTTATTATCAATTGTAATTTTATTATCAATAACTTTATCAATAGAAACTTTATTATTAATGACAGGTTTATCAGCAATAACTTTGTCATCGACAATCCTGTTATCAACGGCAATCCTGTTATCAACGGCAATTTTATTATCAACGACAGCTTTATCGCCAGTAACTTTATCACCGGTAATTTTATTATCAATAACTTTGCCGACAACAACCTTATTATCGACGACAGTTTTATCAGCAATAACTTTGTCAATAGAAATTTTATCAACAGCGGCAATTTTGTCCTGCGTGACGAAAAACTTTTCCGGCAAAACTTCCGCGCTAACACCTTTCGGCAACGTCCCCGCGCTTATCCGCACAAGCGTTTCAATCTGCTCCGCCGTTTCTTTCGCGCCCGACACGGGGACGCGCTCTACGAGGTCTCCGGCTAATTTCGGATTGTCGAGCGCGAGGCGCAGCCACTGGTCGATCCTGTCGGTCTGAGTCTGCGACGCCGGATTGATCGAAAATCCCCGGCCCTGCAAAAGCCTGTCAATCGCCGTTAGCGTATCAACGTCTATCCCTCCGCGCTCGCTAAAAATTTTCACCAAAACTTCAAGTGGCAGCGACCGCAAAAGCGCGCTTTCAAATGTCGAACGGATCGCCTCAATTGCCGTTTGTAAACTGTCGTTCGCGATAACGGTAACGACCTGCTGGCCGCTGACCGTATCTAACCGCACCGCTACATAACCCTCCGCTTTCAGTTTCTCGACTGCCGCCTTGTCGAGCATGAGTTCGGGGGAATCGATTTTATAGATTCCGTCGGGGAGTTTTTTTTCCTGCGAAACGGTGAAGTCTATAACCTTGACGGGGCTTTGCTGCGGGACACTTTCCTTAGCGCCGCTTTGCTGCGGTTCGGTCTGTTTATTCTGCTTATCGGGGACAAAAATATCCTTGTCGGCTATCGGTAATTGCGGCTGCTGCTGGGCTTGCGTTGATTGCGGCTGCGCGGGTTGCCCTGATTGCGTATCTGGCAGCAGTTCCCGCAGCAATGCTGCCGATTGCGAAGATTGCCGCGCCTGCGCCGCGTCGTCGGCAATCACAATTTTCCCCTCCGTCAGATTGACAAATACATTCTGCCCCGGTTTAAGCCCTGCCGCCGCGTCCCTGTCGGCTACCTGCACCGTAATCTGCCGCCCCCCTTCAAGCCTGAGCACAATCGCCCCGTCCCCCTCGCCCCCGCGCACAACCGCGGCCTTAACAAACCCGCCCTCGGGCTTGCCTTTGCTGTTCACGAGCGGGGCGATTAGATTGGCTGCGTTTATCATATTCCAAAAATAAATAATGGTAATAGTTTTGGCGTCATGTATATTTATATTATCGTATTGTATTTATATAACTACCGCTTCCAAGGAATTTTTCATGCTCGATATTCAGCGAATACGGGAAAAACCCGAAGAGATTGCCGCCGTCGCCGCCCGCAAGAAGAGCCCGGCCGATATAACCGCCATCCTCGACCTCGATTCCCGCCGCCGGGAGATCATCAAGGAGGCGGAGCGTCTCAAAAACGTGCGCAACAGCCGCTCGATGGAGATCGCGCAGCTCAAAAAAGAGAAAAAAGACGCCGAATCGCTCATCAGCGAAATGAAGCAGGTGTCCGACTCCATCAAGGAACTCGACGAAAAATTGGCTGATTCGCAGCAGCAGCTTGACGGGCTCATGGCGCACGTTCCAAACATTCTGCACGAATCCGTCCCGCGCGGGGAGAGCGCGCAGGACAACGTGGTGGTCTTTGAGTGGGGCGAGGCGCCGTCGTTTGATTTCAAGCCGAAAGACCATATCGAGCTCGGTACGGCTCTCGGCATAATCGATTTCCCGCGCGGGGCGAAGATTTCGGGGGCGGGGTTTCCGGTGCTCAAAGGCAAGGGGGCGCTGCTTGAACGCGCGCTTGTAAATTTTTTCCTTGACACGCACACGCAAAAAAACGGTTACACCGAGGTGTTTCCGCCGTTCCTTGTCAACAGAGAAAGCCTTTACGGCGTCGGGCAGCTCCCAAAATTTGGGGATCAGATGTACTACATCGGCGAGGACGAGCTGTACTGCATACCCACCGCCGAGGTGCCGATAACCAACCTCCACCGCGACGAAATTTTAGATGCGTCCATGCTGCCGATAAACTACTGTGCTTACAGCGCGTGTTTCAGGCGGGAGGCGGGATCTTACGGTAAAGACACAAAGGGATACTTGCGGGTACATCAGTTCAACAAGGTGGAGCTTGTCAAGTTCGTCGAGCCGGAAAAATCGTATGAGGAGCATGAAAAACTGCGCGCCGACGCCGAATATATTTTGCAGGCTCTTAATTTGAAATACAGGACGCTGCTGCTTTGCGACGCCGACACGTCGTTTTCGGCGGCGAAGTGTTACGATCTCGAAGCGTGGGCGGCCGCCGAGGGGAAATATCTTGAAGTGTCGTCTTGCAGCAATTTTGAGGATTTTCAGGCACGCCGCGCCAACATCCGTTATAGGGATAAGGGTACCGACAAGCCGCGCTTCCCGCACACGTTAAACGGCAGCGGTCTTGCCACGGCGAGGATCATCGTGGCGATACTCGAAAATTATCAGACGGCGGGCGGGTCGGTGGTTGTGCCTGAGGTGTTGAGGCCGTATATGGGCGGGCTCGCGGAAATTACCGGATGATGTGTCATGATAACAAAATTAATGAAAATCGTGCGTGAACGTTCCGCGTCCGTAGAGGAAACGCGAGCGCTGGGCGCACGCCTCGCGCGGACGGCGGAGGCGGGGGACGTGTTCTCCATAGGCGGTGATTTGGGGAGCGGCAAGACGGAGTTCGTGCGCGGGTTCGTCTCGGAGCTCGCGGCCGGGACCGAGGTGCGCAGCCCCACGTTTTCCATCGTCAACACGTACAAAACGCCAAAGTTCCCGGTGCACCATTTTGACTTTTACAGGATAGAGGATCAACGGGAACTTGCGTCGATCGGGTTTGACGAATACGCAAACGGCGACGGCGTCTGCCTGATAGAGTGGGGGCCGATGTTCCCCGACGCTCTTCCCAATCACGCGAAGTACATACGGATTACCGACACCGGCGATTCTTCACGCCTTATTGAGGCGCATTTTTTGTTTTGAGCGCGTCAATCCTCGCCGTCGTCGGCACCTTCGCCTCCGGCCCTGCCTCTGCCGCCCTCACGCCCGCGCGGCGGGCCGCCTGAACCGCCTATCGATACCCCGTCGGTGAATATCTTGAACTGTTCCGGCGTGAGCACCTCTTTTACGCTCAAAAAATGGTTGACCGATTCGATATTCATCCTTTTTTGGGTCTCGCCCATCTGTCCGGCAAGCTGCGCCAAAAGGCTTCTCGACGGCCGGTCTTTCAGGAGCTCCTGATTGATTCTTACCCGCAGTTCCTCTATCCTTCTGGTTTGATCCTGCCTCATAGGGGCGTAGCGGGCGTTTATCTCCCTGAATCTAGTCTCCTGCTCGGCGGTAAGGTTGAGCTCTTCCCACATCCTGCGCGCTGGGTGATCCCTCCGCTCATTAGCGGACGCGTAGGCAGGAAGCAACGCAACAACCAAAACTATCATGCAAAGCACATTTTTTATTTGTGAGTATGCGTTGTGTCTTACGTATTTATAAAATGGTAACTTCTGAGTATGCCTAAAACGCATCGTATACTCACAATTAAAAATTTTTAGGACACACGTGTAAATGCGCCGGACACACGTCGTATACTCACAATTAAAAATTTTCATTTGGTTGTCCTTTCTCTGTGGGGGCGGTGGTTTGGAGTCCTGATACGGCTGTAAGCCGGGTGTTGTCGCCGTTGTCGGGGGTGTTCGCGGCGGTATCGTAAATGAAATCTTCGAACAGGTAGTCGAGGTCGTGGCTGCCGGTAAAAAACTCAAAAGCGTAGAGCAGCTCGTCCATTGATTCGGTATTGTCGGCGTAGACGGCGGACGCGGCAGTGTTTATCTGCGTCAGCACCAGCGCGGGTACGATGAACGCGAGCAGGAAGCAGGCGGCGAGTGTTATGCGCCGCTTGACGCCTGACCGGCGCACGCGCTGTTCGACGTTTGCGAGCATCCCGGGGGGGATTTCGGGGACGTCGGCCAGTGCGTCGTAAAATCTTTTTTCGTTTGCAGTTTGCATTGTAGTATCCTTTCTGTTCGGTGTAAGCGGGCGAATACTGTTTGCCCCCTACGCGAAAATTATAATTTTTTTTCCAACCGTTCTCTAATGTCTGATTTCAGGCGCGCCAGCCTTGTTCTCAGGGCGCCTTCCTTGACGCCGGTGATAGTGGCCAGCTCCTCGTAAGAGACCCCGTCTATCTCCCGCGCCGTTAGCAGGAACCGTTCCTGTTCGTTCAGCGGCGCGAGTATTTTTTCCACGAGCTCCCTGTTTTCGTATGGCTGGGCAAGTTCCCGCCCGCCCGACATGTACTCTTCGTCAAACTCTACGGTACGCGAGTTGTGCTTGGCTGCTTTCGCGAAATGCTCGTTTATACAGTGATAGGTGACCCTGTAAAGCCACGTAGAGAACGCGGACTCCCCCGAAAAGCTCCCCAAATAGCGGTGAACCTTAACGAAGGCGTTTTGCATGATCTCTTCCGCGCACGAGGTATCCCCGTTAGACGACCTGAAACATAGCCTCCAAACAAAAGGGGAGTAGTGCGTATACAGGCTCCTGAAAGCCAAAGCGTTCCCCTTTTTTGCCTTTTCGAGCGTTATGCCATCAATCTCATCCACAAGGTTAGACCTCTCCTGCAAAAAATTCGTTACAGAAAAAACAAAAAAATTCCATGACAGGGGCGCGTATACTATATTGTATATACCTTGATACCTTGATACCTTGGCCGGTGCGGAAGCGCAGCGAGTGACGATGTCTGCCTTCCAGCCGGTCACAATATTCGGTTAATATCCGCGCTTGTGACTATAATATAATATTTTGCGGAGGGTTTTATGGAAAATGCGCAAAAAATTTGTGTGGCCGGCGACCATGCCGGCTTTGAGTTCAAGGAAAACGTCAAAAAACACCTCGTCGAGCGTGGCTTTGATGTGTATGACTGCGGGGCGCTAAGTTATGATGTAAACGACGATTACCCCGTTTTTGCCATGGATCTGGCGCGAAAAATCAGCAGCGGGGAGTTTCCGAGGGGTATCCTGTTCTGCGGCGCCGGCATAGGCGTATCAATAGCCGCGAACCGGCACAAGGGGGTAAGGGCCGCGCTCTGCTTCACCCCGGAGATGGGGGCGCTAAGCCGTCTTCACAACGATTCAAACGTTTTGGTGCTCGGGGCGCGGATAACGCCGTTAGAAACGTCTTTGGCAATACTCGACGCCTGGCTGGCCGGAAAATTTGAGGGCGGGCGCCATGAAAAACGGGTCAAAATGTTAGATGAGGATACAATATGACAACGAAACGTGTCCCCTGGGACGTCTATTTCATGCAGATCGCCGTCCAGATCGCCACACGCTCCACCTGCGACCGCAAGCATGTGGGCGCCGTAATCGTGCGCGACAAAACCATCCTGTCTACCGGCTACAACGGCAGCGTCCGCGGCATGCCCCACTGTGACGACGTCGGCCACATAATGGAAGACTCCCACTGCATAGCCACCGTCCACGCCGAAGCCAACGCCATAATACAAGCCGCCAAAAACGGCACCTGTATAAACAACGCCGACATATACGTAACCGCATCGCCCTGCTGGAACTGTTTCAAATTAATAGCCAACAGCGGTATCAAACGTATATTTTACCGAGAATTTTACAGGGACGAACGGGTTCTTAATATTGCGTCAAAAGCAGGAATAGAGATGCTTCAGGTCGATATCTAAAAAACACTTAAACCACGTATTGAGGTTACTTATGGAAGACAGAAAAAACACCGCGCCCATTTTTACCAAAATCGCGCACGTCTGCCTGCACGTAAAAGACATCGCCAAATCGATCGAATTTTACGGCAAATTGGGTATGGAGCAGCGTTTTGTGTTTTACAGGGACGGCAAACTCTACGGCGCCTACCTTGAATTTGGCAGCGGAAATTTCATGGAACTGTTTGAAGACCCGGCCGGCGATTTTGGCCGCGGCCGCCTCGTCCACTTCTGCCTTGAAACGCCCGACATCGACGCCGTGACGCGGGCGCTTACCGAGGCCGGGGTCGAATACACGCCGAAAAAATTAGGCTGCGATTCAACGTATCAAATCTGGCTGAAAGACCCGGACGGCAACGATTTCGAGGTTCACCAATATACTGCAACAAGTTCACAGGTGGTTGGCGGAGACGTTGAAGCCGACTGGTAAGGAGAGATTTTGATGCGGGCATCCCGTTTTTTCCTGATGTGCCTGGCAATGGCCGCGGCTCTGGTATCTACCCCCGCTCCGGCCGCCGCGCAGTCGTTTTTGAGGGACTATGATTTCTATGAACCCCGCCCCGTCTTCCGCTCGCGCAGCGTCAACAGATTTGGGATTATGGATAGCCATTTCCATGGCATACTGTTCCCCGAGGTCTACAAAAATTTAGTGAGCACCAGGGCGAACTACCCGGGTCTGTGGAGCGCCGAGAGTAACACCGGCGCTTTCGGCATTGTGCCCGACCAGCTCACGAAGTATGGCTGGAGCGGGGTTTACGGGTGGGCGGACGCCGATCTTGACCCCGGCACCGCGGGGCTTTGGCTGGGAAATCTCAATTTTGAGCGTTCCGATATGGATGTATACGACGGGCATTTTTGGACGCACAGTTTGCAGGCAAAAATATTTTCGTTGGGCGGGGCGTTTTGGGGCACGCCGCCCAACGACGCCGTGTTCAGGGGGCTTTCGGTAGTCTTTGATATAGACAACGTTTACGCTTACGACGGCAATGTAAATAGCGAGCATCTTGAACGGAGGCGGTTTTTCATAAATCTGACCGCTCTTATAAGGCTCAGCGAAAATTACAGTCTGCGGGCCGGCATCAACACCTACAACTTGCAGGCGGAGGACCCGTTCTCTTTCCGTGTCGATAACAACAGGCTTTATACCGACGGCATTTTCGTCGGCCTTATAGACCGCGATCTGAGAACGCTTGATTTTTGGGCGGAGAATTCGTTTGCCTTGAACAATGGGGATGAGAAGAGCGACACCGTTTCTTTGGGTTTGAGATACGCGCGGGGGTGGGCGCTCAGTTACATGACGCATATCCTGTTTTTGGGGTTTAAGGCCGGCGCGGAGGCTTCCTATATTTCGGAAATCGGCGAAGAGACCGGCAGTTTTCAGTATATGTACTACCTGAAAAATCTAACGGACGAAAGGCGGTCGGTTAGCATGAGCGCGGCCATGCCCGTCATACTCGATTTGAACATATACCGCTCAATACGCTGCGTAATCTCGGCTGTCCCGCAGATAATTTTCAGGCACATAAACACCGGCGAGCCGCAGCACATCTTCACCTTGAAAATCTCAGAGCCCGAGATCAGCTTGCGCGGGGGGGTGGGGGACAAGTTTGATTTCGTGATGAAACCGACGCTTGATAACGAAATTTTCATCGCGGGGTTGGAGGTCAGGTACAGGTTTTGACTGTGGGGTTTTGCCTCAAAGACGGGCGGGCGCTGCACGCAACGCTCCTGCTTGGGGATGGCCCTTTTATTTTTCTGACAGCGCCTTTTTTTCTCTCCGGAGCCTGTTAATTTCTTCGTTCAGTTTTCGCAGCGTGTTTTCGTCCTCTTCACTAGCTGTACCCGCGAGTTTCGCGCTGAATATGTGCTCTATCTTTGCTTCAGCTTTTGATATGCCGGATTCCAGTTTTATGATTTCTCGTCCTGCCTCGTTTCTAGCGACCAGCGCGGCGGCGGCCATGTTGACGTGCACATTGACGGAGGCCCGCAGAGGGTCGATGACGGAGTCTATGGCTATGAGCATGACCAGCGCCGCCTCAATCGGGAGGTTGAGCGGTTCGAGGATGATTGCAAGCATCGGCAGGGAGGCTATTCCGACCGCTCCGGCTGTCACGGCACCGGCAAATACCGCCCCGGCGAGTATAATGAGGTAGTGGATGGGTTCGAGGGGTACGTTGTAAATCTGCGCTATAAAAAAGGTGGCGAGGGCAAAATAGGCTACGCACCCGAAGCGTCCCAAAATTGTGCCCAATGGCAGCGTCAAATTGACCGAAACCGGGTTAAACCCCATTTTGTTTTCTAAACAGTCAACCGCGCTCGGAAGGACCGTCAGCGGGCTGCGCGTCGCTAGAGCCAAAACGGTCGGTTCAAACAGCGTAGAGACCACGGTAAAAGGGTTACGTATACCCGAAGACCTCCAAATGGTTATTGCGCTGACGACGAAAACAGCACCGGCGACGGCGCAGTAAAGTGCGACAAGTTTGGCCATCGCCCCGAATATTTGAACCCCCACCGCGGCGGTATGCCCTGCTAGAAGGCAGATAAGCGCGAGAGGGAGTAGATACAGGGCACGGTTAATCACTTTCAAAAAAGCCTCGAAAATTGCTGTGCACAAGTTAATGAGCAGCGATGCGGAGGTGTCTGGCAGAAATCCGATGGCGACGCCGAACATTACGGACAGAAACAGCAGCGCTATCACACCGCTCAAAGAGAGGGTGTGAAACAGGGCCGCCGGCGTAAAGCCTGCGTGCCGCGTTTCGGCGGGCAGTTGTGAGACGTTTGCGCCTGTGTTGTACGGCGAATTGAGCGTTACTTCCAAAAACCCGTCGCTGCCCGAATAGAGAAGTTTTGACAGTTGAGTCTGCGCATCGCCGCTGAGTTCCATGCCGGGTTTGCCGAACATGCCGGCGGCCATACCGAGGGCGGCGCTAGCGACCATACAAAGGAGAAAAACGGCGATTATTTTTCTGATCAGGGCGGGGGCTTTTCTTTCACGCATGATCTTGCCTAAACCTGACGAAATAGCCGTGATAACAATGGGGATAACCGCCATTTGCAGGAAGAACAGGTACAGTTCCCCGGGAAACGACAGGAATTGCGCAAAGTTTTTTACGCCGAAAAACGCGGATAGCGGGGTGTTGAGCAGACCGGCTGCCACGCCGGCTGCTGCGCTGCTTAAAACGACCGCCGGATGTTTCAGTATTGTGATTTTCATATTATGTCAGCTCCCGGCGCCGTAATGCCGATTTATGAGCCGGCCAATGGTTAATTCCCGGCTATGTTGAAATTGATATTCGTCGATAAACACGTTCAGCCAGTTTTGCAGCATCGGCGCGTTCGCGGAAACCGCCATCGCTATCCGGTCGCGCTTGTCGGCGATAATAACCGGCTTCATCAGGATAGACGCGTTTTCTTTGGCGGACTTGGCAACGTATATAGAAGACTCGTCATGGTAGAACGCGAGTATATTACCGCTAAACAGGGCGTCTATGGCCTGATACCTGTTACCGAAGGTCACGATGTTTGCACCGGGAAAGTTGATCTCCGCATCGACTACATACGAGGAACCGTCTACTACCCCTAAATTACCGTTAAAATTTTTTATAAAATCCGGGAGTTGATCCTCTGCCCCAGTCTTCGCGAACTCCAGCCGGTTTACCATAAGGGTCTGCCTCAAAACGATATATGGCTGGGTATAGCGGACAAACTCCGCTCTCCGCGTGGTCAGGCTCAGTTGGCTTAGCGCGATATCGGCTCTCCCGTTTGCCACTTCCATCACCACGTCGTCAAAGGTCGTTGCGTCGCGGTTAAAAATCGCCCTCACGCCCAAACGGTTCGCAATCGCGTACGCAATCTCCACATCGAGGCCGACGAACTCCCCCGTTTGCTCGTTTTTATAAAGAAACGGCTTTTGGTCGCGGGCGATCATGGCGAAAACGACATGCCCACGCTCGTATATGGCCTTGAGTTCGGGAGGGTAGGGGGCGTCGTTTACCGACCTGTTGTTCATGAACCACCGCACGTTCTCCTCTTCAAGCCGGCGTACCGTCTCAAGCGGCGAAAAGCTATCGGTATTACGCGGTTCCGGGTGCGCAACATCCGCAGTACAGGAAAAAAGCGTCGTGAATAATGCCACCAATATTGTGAACAACACCGTACGCGCTGTCGCCATAGCAAGTTTATCCTCAGGAAATATTTTCATAAATCTCGGGCGCAATGAAAAACACCCTAGAAAGCCCCGTAAAATGTTGACTCTACGGGGCCCTTTATGGCACCCCCGACAGGATTCGAACCTGTTACCCTCTGCTTAGAAGGCAGATGCTCTAATCCGAATGAGCTACGGGGGCGGATTTTTTAAATCGGAGTGGAGGGATTTGAACCCCCGGCTCCGTGGTCCCAAACCACGTGCGCTACCAGACTGCGCCACACTCCGAATATGTAAATGGCGGAGGACGAGGGATTCGAACCCCCAAGCCCGTAAGGGCGACGGTTTTCAAGACCGCTGAATTACCGTTATCCTAGTCCTCCAAACTATACCTTACAGCGGGCGGCTTGTGACCGCCGTGCCCCTCCCGCCCTACTCGATCGCCACGAGCTCTATCTCGAAGGTCAGAGCCGTGTTCGGGCCTACGGGGACTGGGGTCCGCGCTCCGCGGCGGCCGTAGGCCAGCTCGGGCGGGATGACCGTCTTCACCTTGCTGCCGACGGGCATGAGCTGAAGCACCTCGGTCCACCCTTTTAGGGCCCCTGTCACCGCAAACCTGGTCGGCTCGCCGCGTTCCCTCGAACTGTCGAACACCGTGCCGTCCGGCAACGTGCCGTGATAGTGGATGCGCACCATGTCGGTTGCCTTGGGTTTCGGGCCGGTGCTTTCCTTCAGGAACTGATACTGCAGGCCGCTCTCTGTAACGATCACGCCTGCGTTTCCCCGATTTTGCTCCAAAAGTGCCTGTGAGACGGTGAGATTGTCCCCCTCCAACTGCTGGCGCCTCTGCCTCTCCCTGTCGCGGAGACTACGCTTGAACTGTCTGTCAACCGCGGCGATCGTGCTGTCGGAAAGCTGCGCAGGAGCGCCCTCGGCAGCCTCCCTGAACGCCATGAGCACAATCATCATGTCAAGATCCGCATCCATCTCCTTGAGCCGCTTGCCGAGATCGTTGCCAACCACGTAGCTGATTTGATGCGTGGAGTCCGCAGGGTCGAACTTGGGTTTGACCTTGCCAATTGCCGCGCCTTGGGTGCCGCCCTCGCAAGACGCCAAAAGTACCGCGGATACCGCCGCGGCGGTAAAGACTGCGAATTTCAATTTTTTAACACTCATAGAACCCGATTCTCCCTTTTTTATGGTCCAGTGACAGTAGTTAACGCCCGCGCGAACAGGCTGAATATGAGCCAAAAACCAAAACTGTAAATCAAGCGAATAAACAAACTGACTATGAATATAAATCATCGGCATTGCGCAAGTCAAGATTTTTTTAACATTTGACTTTGGAACCGGTTTTGTGTTATATTAACACTTAATGGGAAGCTATCCGAAACAGTGAAAACGGTAAGCGCCGAAAATGGGGGGCAAACGCGTAAACGGGTGCGTGAAAAACAACCCACAGATTTTTTTTGTGGCTTTTTGATGCGGCACAATGTATAATGTATGGGACAAGGGGGCGGCTGACAAAGCGCCGAGTATCGCGTTTTTTTACAGAAATATACCGAAATACCGAAAAATATAAGGAGCGAGGGCGGGTTATGAAAAGAAATTTTTGGGGTCAGAAAAGGTGGGCGAAGGCGGCGGGGGTGGCTTGGGCGATGGTGGTGGTGGGGTGGGGGAGTGGGTGGGCGCAGTCACAGTTTTGTGATTTTCAGGCTACTTGGTGTCCGGGGATAGCGGAAAGCCAACTACAGCAGGGGCCTGCGGCTGACGTATTAGTTTCGGGGGAGCATACGGGAGCTTCTGCAAGATGTGTTTTTGTTTCTGAAATTGTGGGTATATGGGATAACCACGCTGGGCTTTTGGTTAACGGCGTGGCGGGAAGTGTAGTTGGGCCGTGTGGAAATACTGGCTGGGGACAACAACTTTGTAACGACTCGGTTCTTACGGCTCGAGGTGCGGGACGGGCGGATGGGGGATTCTACGTTTTCGTTCCTGCCAATCAACACTACAATAGACTAGAGTTGACGGGCGGGACCCGCGTCTGCACAGGCGACGGCTGCGTCGCCCTCACAACAACCATCGGTGACGGTGGGACTTCCGTGACTCCGGCCCCCGCGAGAGGGGAGGGCTGTCTTGCGGATAGGCGTTATCAGCCAGGTGACGCGATTACACTTACTGCGGTTGCCAACACTAACTTCGCACTTACCAGTTGGGCTGTGGGCACGGGAAGCGGGTGTGCTGTAACGGGTAACGCCAGCGCCAATCCAGGGACTGTAACTATTGCTACGGGGGCGACGGCTGATTGCGCGGTCACCGCCAGTTTTTCAGCATCAATCCCCGAGGGCTGGTTGGTTTGGAATCCTAACGGGGTTTTCCCTCCCACCTCTCCGGCTACCGGCGCTTGGGACGGCGCTACTTCTTGGACTCAGAATACCTTTACTAACAGGGTTGGTTGGGTGGCCGGTTCCAATGCTCGTTTCTCTACCGCTGCCGGCGTAACCATAACTCTCCCCGCAACCGCCCAAACGGTCGGCGACATGGATTTCCAGTCCAACAACTACACCCTTACCGGCGGCTCCATAACGTCCGCGACAGCCCGTACCATAACGGTTGCCGGCACCAATGCCGCGACGATGAATTCCGTTATCGCCGGCGCGGGGAACGTCACTAAACTGGGTACTGGGACACTTATTCTTGGCGGCGCGAATACTTACACCGGCACTACCGCTATCAATGCCGGCACTCTCAGAGTTGCGGGCTCTACCACTACTTTGGGGGGGGCCTCTGCCGGTGCGGTGACCATAGGCGCTGCCGGTACTTTGGAGCTCACGGGCGGGGTTACGCTTGATAACGCGGTTACCGTTACCGCGGGCGGTACTTTGACCAGTGCCGGGGCGGCGGCCAACACCCTTACCGGCGCGATAACCGGCGTGTTAACAAAAACCGGGCCCGCAAACCTCATTCTTACGGGTGCCGCGGGCGCGGTCACCGTCAGTACCGGAAATTTGCAGGTAGGCGCGGGCGGGACTACCGGATCGGTTGCAAGCGCCAATCTCGGCGTCGGCGCGGGCGACAGATCTATTGTGTTTAACCGGAGCAACGACGTGGCGATGGCCGGCGCGATAACCGGCGCCGGAAACCTTATTAAGCGCGGCGCCGGAACGCTCACGCTCACGGGCGCGAACACGTACACGGGCACCACCGCTATTGAGGGGGGAACACTCGCGATTACGGCTCTTTCGAACATCGGCACCGGCGCGATAAATATCCCGGCCGCCGGAACTCTCGCGCTGAACGTAGCGACGGGGGGGGTGGCATTCGACCGAATTATTGATGGGGCCGGTGCATTTTCAAAAACAGGGGCCGGCACGCTGAACCTGACGGCGGGGATGACCATAGGGAATGTGAGCGTAACCGGCGGCGGCGTTCTTAATGTGAATTCCGGGGTGGCTGGGTTGACCGCGACGGCTATTGCTGTGACCGGCGCCACTTTGACCGGCAGGAGCTACAGAGGCGCGGTAACCATGGGCGACGGCGGGATTATCGTATACGACGGGGGCACGCCGCTGCAGATAAGCGGGTCTCTCACGATGGGCGCCGGCTCGCGGTTTGATTTTGCGCTTGACGACAATATGATTGCCATGCCAATGGTGACTGTAACGGGAACGACAGGGGCTACGGCGAATTTGAGCGGCGGAACGCTCAACCTTACCACCATCTGGGCGCCCAGCCCTCTGCCGATTCAAATTATCAGCGCCGTCGGCGGGATAACTGGTCAGTTCGCCGCGGTTACGGTAAACGGGCAGGACCCGGCCGCGCTCGGCCGCGTGATTACCCAAAATGTCTCCGGCAATCTCCTCACAATCACGATTGCCGAGAGCGGCTCCGATGTTCCGGAGGCTTTGTCTGTAGATAGCGTACATTACATTTCTACCGCCGCCGATGGCAGTCTTATCCACGTGTTTTTGAGGGGTTTTGACGATTTGCGTCCGTACGTGAGCGCTGCTTCCGGTTCGCGCGTAGACTCGGTTGTCGTGCGGTATAGGGCCGGGCTGACCGGGAATTTAGTGGAGGTTAGAGTAACGGTTCCGACCGGTAACACCCTTGTACTGCCTATTACCATACCCGATCCGCTCGACATGCTGTACTATGTCGACGCCGCTGTCTACTGGAATGACGGCGAAACTACGCAGCCGCCGCTGATATCGCTGCCGGCCGTTCCGGTATACCCGCACGATCCGAGGAGCGTGGTGAGGAACCCGCTAAAGATCACGGTAGTTGACCATGACGCCAACGACGAGCGTACTCTGTTTCAGCTCGCTGTTACCGGATATGGCGATCTCCTGACCACGCCGCAGACTTACAGGCCGCATGTTGAACAGGTGGGTGTGTGGATTAAGAGGGGCGACCCCCCTCCTGTAGTGACTGGCAACGCTTTGGAGAGGGGTACGGCGGACAGCATTATAATTTTTACCGTTGCCGAATTAGCCGCGCTGGAAGGCAGGTTTGAATTTGTGGCCGGGCCTGTGGCCGTGGATATCGAAACGTTCCATTTCGCGGTCGCGCCGCTTTGGATTGGGGGGGGGATCGGCGACACCATCGCGCGTCCGTTTGATGTTTATTCGCGTGATGTGACTAACAGGCCGCTGCCGGAAAATCCATGCGTGGTAACCATAGTGCAGCCTGACCCTCGTGCGCCGTCGGTGTCGGTGACATTGGGGGTGCGGGAAGGGGAAGCTTTTGACGCGCTTGCGGTGACGGTGCGTATAGAGCTGTCGTTTAGTGAAACCATGGCCGCCCCCATTATCTTTACGCAGGAATTTAGCAGGGCTCAGGTTGAAGCCGGCCATCAATTTATCGTTGAAAACGACGGTTTTGTCGGCGTGCGGCGGCCAGTATACTACAGAGTTACGGTGTTGAACGACGCTGGGCTGGGGCGTCCCGGAACGCCGGGCTCGGAAAATATAGGGCGCTTGCCACCGAGCCCGATCACGGGTTTTACGGTTGAGGCGGCTACGGGTGAGCGGGTGGTCCTGCGGTGGAATCCTGTAACGCCGGCCGGCAACAATGTCGGCGACATTGATTTGTCGGCGATTTACATAGTTTACAGTACAAGCGCGCTAACGCCGGACGTGGATATCGACGCCCATCCTCCGGTTACAACGGTGCCGGCCGGGGAGACCTCGGTCCGTCTCGACGGTTTGACGCCGGAGACCGACTACTGGTTCGCTGCCGTGCTTGCTGACATCGTCAACGTTACCAGGCCGCTTTGGACACTCAGCTCGCCCGCGGCGGTAATCACCGAAAACTCGGGGCAGCCCAGCGGCAACATCATACAGATTGACACGGCGGCTTTCGTCGAGGAGGCCACGCAGTTTCATGTGACTTACAGTTTGAGGGATAATAACACCGGCCCGGACCGCCACCCCCAATTCGGTTACTTCGTAACATTGGGCGGCGATACCCTGTCGACTGAACCGAGCAGCCCGCAGCCTCTCAATCTGCATCTTGCGGATGTACAGGAAACCTTCATCATAAGCGGTTTCGGCGAGGCGCTGATGTTTGATACGGTGTTCAGGGTGCACATGTACACGATAGACGCGGGCGGTAGCCGGTTGCCCGGCGCCGCGGAGTTTTGGGATATAAGGATAGGGTCGTTCAGCAGGCAGACGGTCACCGTGAACGCCAACAACGGCTCCCGTTTCGTGGACAACGGCAGGTTCGGGATTTCGGCCGATAGAGCGGACGTGCCCGGGTGGGAGGAGGGGGATCCAAGTAACGGTTCCTTTTCGACGGATATTAGCCGGTCGTCCGCCGGTGCCGTCCCCGTGCCCGATGGTTTCATACTCGTAAGCGAGTACGGGTATCGGTACAGGGTCAGGGGCGCGGGCGAGCTTGAGGCTACTTTTCCGCCGTTTGCCGTGAGAATGAAGGCGGATGGGATACCGGAGGGGCATGTGGCCGATGAAGTGAGGATGTACCGCTGGACAGGTTTCTTTTGGGAAGTGATACACGGCACGCGCTACGACGCCGCGAGCGGGTATTTTGTCGGTGTTGCCGGCGACAATATGGTGGCAGACACGGTGTCTACGTACCGCCTCATGATCAGCACGCAACGCCCCAATGTGATGGGCCTCGAAGAACTCCTCACCCGTCCGGCGATAACCATAGACCAGGCGATCAGGGAAACTATCACCATAGGGAGCAATGTCGGCAATGTCCGGGCAAGGCTCCTCAATGCGGTGGCGCATTCGTCGGAGTTGTCGACGCCATACAGCGATCCGCTGGTAGCGGCTTCTGCGACCGTGCCGCCGGTAGCCGTCCCGTTCCGGAATTTTGAGTTTGCGGTTGACCGGGATATCATCAGCGATGCCGGCAACTATGGGGTGCTGTCGTATTTAATTGTGACGGACGGCAGGTATACCGACACGATAAATATCTCCCGCCGGATAACCTCGGCCGCGTACAGGGGTTTTTCCGTTGCGCCGGAGTCGAGGAAATGGCTCCCGTTCGCCGCGCAGGTCGAACTTGAGAATAAGTCCCCAAGGCACGCGCTCAGCCAGCTCTTCGGTTCCCCCGAGGAGTTCTTCCCCTACGACACGCTGTTCCGCCTGTTCCGCTGGTTTGAGCATGACGGGAACAGAAACTCTCCGAGGAGCCAGTGGGTTGAGTACCACGGCGAAAACGATAATATATTTTCCCTTGAGCCCGGGCGTTTGATGTGGGTTAAGACTGCTGGATCACCGAGTTTTAACTTTGGCGGCGCAACGACCGTCTCACTGACCGAAACGTTTACAATCACCATTCCGGCGGGGCGATGGGTGGACTTTGTGCTCCCTTTCCGTTTTGATGTCTGCATCGGCGATGTTCTCGAAGCGACCGGCCATGATGTTCAGCTATACAAATGGGAGGTCACGGAAAGAGGCAGGACCAGCCACGTCGCGAGGCTGCTGACTCCGGCGGCGATCGACTCATCGGTGAGGATGGAAGGCGACATCGACCCATTTACCATCTTTAACCCCGGTACTCAGGATATCGTCCTGCGTATTCCGCCTAGGCCGGCGTTCATGTCGCGCCACAGGCCGGGCGTACAGCCGCTCGCCAAAAACGCTGCCGTGAACGATATGTGGTACTACACCATACGCTCCGGCACCGGTAACAACCCCGAGCTCAACGACGTGATGATTGGCAACCATGCGTTAAGACGGGCGTTTGCCGTTCCGCCTAGTTTCGCGAACGAGGCAGTAGTGATTATTGATAGCGACGGTAAAAGCGCCGGGCACTACTTTGGCCCCGAGTTATCCCGCGGCGGCTCGGTTTTCACGCTGCGTTTCCATAACGACGAGAGGCAAAAAACAAAGTTCACATTCACCGCCCCCGCGACAGGCCCTGTGCCCGGCGATATGCGGATAATGTTCGTAAACGCGGTTACCGGCGAAGAACTGCGCGCCGGCGCGTCCGGCGAATACTCATTAGAGGTATCCGGCAGATCGCACGAGGACGTTTATATGGTGGTCGGCAACAGAGATTACCAGGCTAGGATCGGTGTAGGCGGCTCCGACGCGAAATTTTCCGTAAGCCCGATAGCCGTAAACCAAACCGCGAGAAGCGCCCGCGTAAGGTACTACATCCCGTTCGCGGGGGTAGACAGGGTGGAAGTGTCCGTCTATGACGTAAGGGGCAGGCTGATATGGAGGAACATGGAACGGGTAAAGCCGGCGTCATGGAACACCATGGAGTGGAACAGCCGCGCTGGAAGATACGGCGCCGCGCCGGCAGGATTGTACATCATCCGCGTCAGAGCGATCGACGCGAAAGGCAAGACTGCCGCTATTGAGAATCGCAGAATAACATTCGCGAGATAGAAAAAGGGGGGATTTATTCCCCCCTATTTTGGCTACCTTTATTCCTAAACTACTGATGAAGAAACGCAAATACACCCCCTACGATGCCGCTTTTACCGCCAAAATTGACGCGTGGCAACCGCTCGCCCACGCCGCTGCGGATGTTTTGGGGACGGACACACACGACGCGCTGAACGTTTTGGAGCGCAAAAAACCGTTCCGGCCCGGCAACAGGAAAATTGTATCGCTGACATTTGAAAATAACTACGCCCCGTTAGGCGGGTTAGCCGCGGTTATGCGCTTTTTTCCTGCGTTTCTGCAAAAGACCGGCGAGGATTCGATAGTCATGACCCCGCTCTACACAAATATTCCGGCGGTAAAAAAAGCTTTGGCCGGCGGGGAGCTTGAGCCCGTCCTCGAACAACAAAAATTCAGCCCGTACTCCAAAGCCCCCTACGAGGGGACGGTAAGCTGCTACCGCGGCGCCGAAACGCAGCCTTGCGTCTACTTCGTTTCCGTTGACGGCAGATTTACGGCGGAGCAGAATCCGTATTCCTATGACGACAGCGACGACATCCTCGACGACGCGCTCGCGTTTTGCGCGGCGGTTCCTTTCGTGCTGGCTCGGCTCGGGTTTGCGGAGGATATCCTCTTCCACGCGCACGACTGGGAGACCGCGCCCATTGCGCTCGCGTCGAAATTCGCCCTGCTCGACGGAGTTTTGGAGAGCGCGCGTACCGTTCTCACGCTGCATAATTCTTTTGACAGCGGGATAAGCGCCGACAGAAAGAAACTGTTTTTCGGGGACGGCGTAAGAGGCGACACGGTTTTGCGGTGCGCGATTCCGCTATTGAACGGCCCGCTCACGACGGTCAGTACGCCTTTCGCCCGCGAACTGCGGGACGACCCGCTGCAGCGTACGGTCTTCACAAGCCACTTGCAGGATGTATTCTCGATAAACCCGCCCGTGGGGATAGAGAACGGCATGTTCGGCCGCCCCTATCTGCGGTACACGTACACGGCGCTGTCTCGCGCGAGGCAGGGCGACGTTTCCAAATTACTGGAGCAGAAGGCGCGGTTCCGCGAGAGGATGCTCGAGATTGCGGGGGGGATGGGTCATTCTGAAGTCATTGGAAGCCTGCGCGATGTTGATGTTGATTGCCGCCGCCCGATATTTTTCATGTCTGGGCGCCTCGACCTGACGCAGAAGGGTTTTGATGTAATATTTCAGGCGATAAAAAAATTTCCGGCGGGCGAGGCCGGGCTGATATTTTCTCCAAGCGGCGTGGAGGCGGCGAAAAGTTCGGAGGAATTGGCGTTTTTTAGGGAGGTGGCGGGGGAGCGCCCCGGCGATATTGTTATTTGGCCTTTTAGAGTGCCGTCGGAAGATTATGCCGCGGTCGTATCGGGGAGTTCTTTTTTGCTTATGCCGTCGTTTTACGAGCCTTTCGGGGCCGCGACGGAAGGGTTTATGCACGGCACCCCGGTTATGGCGCGCGCGACCGGCGGGCTGCTGGCTCAGGTGAGGCCGGCGGGCGCGGGGGATAAGGTAAATGAAAATGCGACGGGGATTCTGTACCGCGAGTGCGCCGAGTCTTTCGACCCCGGCGACTGGCGGAGGATACTCGACGCGCCGGTTGGCCGGCGTATAGATGTGCCGTTGTATCAATCAATGGTCGGCGAGGCGTATCTAGCGCTTGAGAAGGCGGTGAAAATTTTTGCCGACGGGCAGGCCTACGGCAGGATGATGCTCTGCGGCATGGACGGTTTGGGGGATTTTTCGTGGGACGCGGCCGTTTGGAAATACCGCCGCGTTTACGCCGCCGCTTCGGGGCGGGGATTTTTTGATACGTAAATTTGACACCCCCCCTTGACATTATCTATATTTGTATATCGGTATCATTTCTGCATCGTTAAGAAAGGTAAACCCGCATGAATAACGCCATATTGATGTTGATAATAGGTCTCGTCGCCGGCGCTGGCATCTCTTCTATGATATGGGCGCTGATCCGTTCCGCCAAAAATAAAAAACTCGCGAAGGAGGAGGAGGAGAAGGGGGATGTCGTGTCCTCCGTCACGAAGCTCTTTGCTGAGGCGGACGCCGTTGAAGCGAATTTCAGGGAAGGCAAGCTCACGCCGGAAAACTTCCGCCGCGCACTAAGCGACAAGAGCGGCGCGGTCAAGCGCGTGCTCAGAACCAACATGGACATCCTTGACGTGTTTTTTGTGAAATACGCGGAGCAGCAGGCCAATGATTACCTGCGCGTCATTGATAACCCCGAGCGCCGTAAAACGGAAGCCGACCACGCTCTCCCGTCCGCCAAGCCGGCGGACACAGCGGATTTTCCGGAAGAAACCTTGATGGACGGCATAAAGAAGCTGCCCGCTGCCCCCGTAGCCGCCCCGCCCGTGGTGCCACCCGTGCCACCTGTAGCCGTTAGAAGCCTGCCGGTGAATGATGTCTTCGACCCGTCCACGGTTCCCGCCGTGCCGGCACCCGAAGCGGTCGTAAAAATACCTGTTTTCACCGCCGCCAAGCCGGATGAGTTCGTGCCGCCTGTAAAAGCGCCCGTCAGCGAGTCAGCCAAGCCGGTAATTGAACCGGTAGTAAAACCTGCCGTCGAACCTGTTGTTAAACCGGTAACGGAGCCCGCTATTAAGCCTGCCGCCGTGGCGGAGGGCGATGCTTGGTCGGAACCGTCCATAGAAGAATTTGAAGCCGCATTCGCCCAGTTCGAAGAACAGGTAGCGCCGCAATCGGAAATCCCGCCGCAACCAGCTCCGCGGCCGGTAGCGACACCGCCGGAAATTCCACCGCCGCCGGCTCCACAGCAGGCAGTACCGCCGCCCCTTGCGCCGCCCGCCGCCGCCGGGATCACCGGAGACGACGTTGCGAGTACGATAGACAATATGTTTAATCTGAAATAGCCGGCAAGCCCCGCTGCCGCATACATTCGTACATCAGTATCGCCGCCGACACCGACGCGTTCAGCGACTGGCCGCGCGGGGTCATGGGGATCGATACGTTGTGCCCGCACAATTTTTGCAGATAGGGCGGAATCCCGCGGTGCTCGCCGCCCGTGACTAAAATCGTCGGTTTTGTGAAATCGTGCCGATCCGGCGCCGCCCCCCCCTCCATCACCGCGCCGACGGTCAAAAACCCTTTGCTGTCAACATGCTCCGCGATCAACCCCTCCAAATTCCGCGGTTTTACGATGCACAGATGCTCGATCATCCCCGTGGAGCACCGCGCCACCGTGGCGTTCAGCGGCACCGTATTTTTCCGTTCCAAGAGGAGCGCGTCGGCCCCCAAGCACACGCAAGACCTTATTATCGCGCCTAAATTCCCCGGGTCTTCGATGGAAGCCGCCACGACAAAAAGCGGCGCCGCCACGGATTGCGTGATTTTTTCCAAATCCTCGACCGTATTGTACGGCTTGATGCTGCAAAACGCGACCACTCCCTGATGCCTCGCTGTCCCCGCGAGCGCGTTCAACTTCACCTCCGGCACAAGGTTGCAGGGAATCCGCTCCCTGCGGCATATCCGCAGCAGGTTAAAAAGCGCCCCGCTTTTCTTATCCTTATCAAAATAAACATGCTCCACATCCCGCATCCGCGACGCGAGCAGCTCTTCGACAGGGTTGAGTCCGTATATAGGGGTGTCTTGCATCTGTTTTTGCCGATTTTCTATGAGCCAAAGCCCATTTCAGTCAATTTTGATTTTGTTAATTCCAATATTTTAGCGGCTTCTCCCAAAGCTTCTTCCATATCCGAATCTGTTAATTTTTTACCGGATGGATAGCGTGTTTTTGCTATGTGTGTGTTTAGTATCAGGCAAGCCGCTCTGAGACCGTCAAAATCATGGGAATATTGTGAACATTGTTTTAACAATGTCACAAGGTTGTGTTCTTTTTTTCGCGTCCCTTCTTTGGCAATTATATATGCCTTTAGGATTTTTTCTGCGGACTGATGGCAATCGTAACACGCTTTTCTGGGAGCGTATGGATTATTTGTTGCCGCCATGGCGACAGCGGCGTCATAATCTTCTTGAGCATATCGAATCCACTCCATAACATCGAAAATATCATCATCCATACAATACTACTCCATGTTCCATAATGTGATGTTGAAATGATCGCGGGCTTATTGCCCGGGTCGAAAATTCCTCTTGATTATAGGTGAGCAAGTCCAGTGATGTGTCAACGATATCAAACAGTTTTAACTGTAAGTTTACCGATATCTCCGTCAGCCGCCTGCCCTCATCCTTTTCCGGTGTCAAAACGCACAAATCAATATCGCTGTCCGCGTTTTCTTCCCCGCGGGCGTACGAGCCGAACAGAATAATTTTGCTCACGACCCCCGTTTCGGAGAGCACGCTTACAATGTTGTCTAGTTCGGTTTTGACTTTTTCGTTCACGCCTGCGCCCCTTTTTGTATAAATATAATACATTTTGAGGCGTAACAGGTATTATTTTATCCAAAATATGGGGCGATTCAAAATAAAATCAAAAAAATAAAAATTTTTAGGACACACGAGTAGACGGCGTTGACATACATCGTATACTCACAATTAAAAATTTCACTAAAGTTTCTAAAGAACCAAACCGATATAAAGAATAGAGAAACTGTCTGCACAGGCAGGGAAGGAGGGCGTTATGACTGTTAATACAATTGGTACCATGACCATGGCCCCGGTCGTTGCCGGCGGCGAAAGGGCTGTAAACGAAAGCGGCGGGGCTGTAGCCACGACCCCGGCGGCGGTTAATAGCAGCAGACCGGCGGCAAGCGACGCCGACTTGGAAAAATTGATGGACGAACCGATCAGGCAGGCGAACAAATCGCTGTCGCCCTACGGACGCCAGATCGAACGCGAAATCCATGAGGTCACAAAAGCCCTCATGTATACCATAAGAGATACCAAAACAAACGAGGTGATAGCCGAATATCCTCCCCGCAAAATCCAGGACATGATCGCCAAAATGTGGGAAATGGCGGGGCTGATGCTGGACCAAAAGGGGTAGTTTGATTTTGAGTTTGATTTTGAATTTGACGTTAATATATATTATATAAGGAAAGGACGACCGCCATGAACATGCAGACACAAATGAGACTGACCGGTCTTGCCACCGGCCTCGACACCGACCAGATCATACAGAATCTGGGCCGCGTGCACACCATGCGCATAGACACCGTCAAGCGCGAGAGACAGCTCGCCATGTGGCGGCAGGAGTCGCTGCGCACCGTCATAAACTCGGTAAACGACTTTATGCGCTCAAACCTCAACTTAGCAAACCCGACGAACAACTTCCGCTCGGCCAACGCGTTTGCGAGGTTCAGCTACGACGTCGCGATGAATGGCCTCAAAACCCAGGACGCGAGAGACGCCGCCGCAAACGTGGTCAGCGTCACGGCAAACGGCGACATAAAGAGCTTCAACCACACAGTGCAGGCAGTTACGCAGATGGCGACGAGAGACACGTGGACAGGGGAGACGATGGGGCTGCGCGGGGTGACGGGCGACGGGTTTGATATCGATAAATTTGTCGACAACAGAGGCAACGCGCTCTATACGGCGTTCGGAGTGTCGATTGACGGGGTTAGCAGGACGGTGATGATTAGCAATACTACGGTGGCGGGGATATTGAATGAGCATGGGACAAAGCCGGAACAAATTACGGAGAGTAATGTCCTTGGGGGTTTTTATGCGAATATAAGTACCGCAGGCTATACTGATATAGATGATTTGGGTGAATTGGAAAATAAGTATCTTGGCTTTTCTACAGGTTCGGTTTTAGAGTATGTTAGTATTGCGGATTATGTTAGAAGTTATGTAGATAAGGAGGGGGGACTTGGTGAGTTTGCCTCTCTTGAAGATGCAATTACTGCGGCGTTTGAAGATATCGCCGATAAATATGGAGATTCTGACGCGGCTGACACAACGAGTGCACTATCAGTAGTTCCGGTATTTAATAAAGTTACGAACAACGCCGCCGCCGCCCAAGCCTTTGCCGACGTCATCAACAGCCAAGTCACCACCCTGTTTGGCCGCGACTTCACGGATATCGTGAGCGTCAACGACGATGGCGAGCTTTCGTTCCACAAGGCGAGTTCCAACATCACAATCTTCGCGCTCGACGGTATGGCCGACTCGTTGGTACGGTTAGGCTTCCCCGAGGGCGGGGCGAGCAACACGAGCGTTCACAACAGGAGTATGAGCGAACTCTTAGGGGCGGATTTTGACAGGCTTTTTGACGGCCCAAACTCAAATGTCGCTGATATTCATATTAATGGTGTGACAATAACTATTTCGAGAGACGAGACAATAAGCTCGCTCACGTCCAAAATCAACAACTCCAACGCCGGCGTGACGCTGAGCTACAACTCGGCGAGCGACAGGTTTACGCTTACGAGCAACGCGGATGGGACGGCGGCCAACATCAGCCGGTTGAGCAGCGAAGCAGCGCTGCTTTTGGGGGCCTTGAAACTTGGTGATGTTGTGGAGATGGAAACGCGGGTGGGGAATGAGTGGAGAGACGGTGCCTACCGCTTAGCGATTAACGGAGAAATTGTAGGGGATATTTTTTTGGCGGGGGATACTGATACTCCGCGCACGGGGGAAGTAAGGATTAAGGGCGGAGTAGATTTAGACGATCTAAATCTGCCCGGCCAAGGCTCCCGCACCGAAGGCCAAAACCTCATAGCCATGATAAACGGCGAAACGTTCGTCAGGCAGTCGAACACGTTCACTTTCGAGGGCGTGACCTACACGTTCAACGGCACGTTCAACACGGAATTTTATGAGCGTGACGTGGACGGCAGAATTGGGCTTAAACCCGGCGTGCAGCAAAGCGATGTTCAGGACATCAGGATTCAGGTGAACAAAAACACCGCTGATATCATAGACGGCGTAAAGTCTTTCGTCGAGGAATACAACAAAATCCTGACCCAGATAAACGAACTTCTCAACCAAAAGCGCGACAGAGATTTCAGGCCGCTTTCCGAAGACGAAAAAAAGGCGATGAGCGAGGACGATAGAAAAGCGTATGAGGAAAAAGCCATGCTGGGGATACTCGCCAACGACTCCGATCTGCGCCGCTTGCAGGATCAGCTCCGCTCCGCCATCTACATGCCGGTGGCTGGCGTATCGCTCACGATGTCCGACATCGGTATTACGACCTCGCCCAGCTGGAAAGACGGCGGGCTCTTAGTTGTAAACGAGGACAAGCTGAAAACCGCGCTTGAGAACAACTACGACCAGGTGGTCGCGATGTTCACCAAGACGTCGGACATCCCCTATGGCGACCTCGCCGGCAGGGGCCAGCGCATGTCCGAAATCGGCGTAGCCCAGCGGATAAACGACATCATGAACGACGCGGTGAGAACATCGCGCGACGCCAACAACAACAAAGGCTACCTGATCGAAAAGGCCGGCGTCCAAAACGACGCGTCGATGCTCGACAACACGATCCAGCGGCAGATAAACAACCACGACGATAGAATATCAAAGTTGCTCGACCGCTGGTACCGCCAGGAAAACAGCCTTTACGCGATGTTTGCCAGAATGGAAACTATGATGATGCGGATGCAGGCGCAGCAAAACAGCCTCGCGTCCCTAATGGCCCAAAGCGGATAGTATAGAGGGTATAGATTAAGAATATGACGCAACTAAAACTGCTGGAATCGATTTTGGACAAGACCTCCCACATCCGCGGCGGCCTCGCCGCGCGTGATATGGATATTGTGGAAACCGCCATCGGCGAGCGCGATGATCTTATAGCCTCTTACGCCGGCGGCAAATTCGGCGCTCTATCCGCCGAGTGCGCGAAAATTGCGGCGCAGATAACCGCAATGGACGCCGAAAACCAGTGCGCCCTCAAAGCCCAAATGGACGAATGCAACGAAAGCCTCTTTGAGGCCCGCCGAAAAATCAAGGAACTCCAAACCGGCAAAAAAGCCACAAACCAATATTATGGCGCCGCTGCGTCCAACCGCGGGGCAGTATTCGATTTTATGAAGTAATTTTTTTTGACTTGGTTTTATATTATTTTTCCAAACATGGTCAAAATCATCGCGATAGCAATAATCTCCATAGCAATAATAATCCCCCACGCCCGCGCGAGCGACGGGCACGGCCTTGCGCGCGTCCCCGCGGGTTCGTTCAACCGCGGGTCAAACGACGGGAAGCCCGACGAAAGGCCGGTGAGGCAGATAGAGATGCCCGGTTTTGGGATGATGACGAGGCTCGTTACCGAGGGGCAGTACCAAAGGTGCGTCAGCAGCGGCAGGTGCACGCCGGCGCGGTACGATGACGGCGCGTGTTTAGTGTGGGCGGGGCGGGGGTTCGACAGGGTGACGGTCCCCGGCAATTTGCGCGGCGAAAACCTGCCGGTGGTCTGCGTGACCTGGCAGCAGGCCCGCGCCTACTGCGCGAGCGTGGGGATGAGGCTCCCCACCGAAGCGGAGTGGGAATACGCGGCGCTGGGCGGCGCGCGGATGGTAAAATACTCATGGGGGAACGACGCGCCGAGCGGAAGCCGGTGCGCGCTGTCGAGACTGCACCCGGTGGGAAGTTTCGCGCCCAACGGATACGGGCTCTACGACATGACGGGCAACGCGTGGGAGTGGACAGCGGATTTTTACGCCGCCGACCATTACGAAACCTCGGAATCCGTCAACCCCAGAGGCCCGAGCGCGGGGTATTACAGGGTGATTCGCGGCGGCGGCTGGTACAGCGGGCCAAGTGAGCTGCGTATCCAAAACAGACACTGGTTCTCGGCGCCATCCGCCGAGGTTAGCGTGGGGTTCAGATGCGTAAAATGATTTGTTTGATGGCAATGACAATTATCGCGTGCAGCGCTTACGCCGGTTCCGAAATAATCAATGTCGACCGTCAGGGCCGCCGTGTGCAGATTGACGGCTTTTTATTGGAGTGGAACCAAAATACCGCGCGGCAGTGGGGGAGTTCCCCGTGGATGTGGGACGCGGTCAATACCGTAGACGGTCTCGCCGGGTATTTCACGACGCGGTCCGCGCCGCCGTGTTCGGGGTGGGCGTTTACGATTACGGCGGTCAATACGGGCAGGGTGATTGAGATTAAAATCCCCGAAGAAACGGCGGGCGGCAATTTCGCGTTTGACAGGGGGAGTTTTGAGAATTACGGGACGTATACGGCGGAATGGTTTGTCCCGTGGGATTTTTTGGGGGATGGCGCCAGCGGGTACAAGTTGCTGATTAGTGCGGTTGATACATGCGGCGGCTCCCTCCCGCAAATTGCCCTGGCCGCCGCCCGCCCACCCGAATCGTCGTTGACAATTTATGTAGTAATATTGCTGGCGGGCGTGTTGACGATAATTCTCGCAGCGGTCAGACGGAAGGGGCGCGTCTTAAAATATTTGCGTTGATACCGGTACAATTTGTATATTTATGTTCTATAAAAATTTTCACGAAATAAAGAAAGGGCATTATTATCATGCACGACAAAATTGAAGAAGCTATCAGCGAAATCCGCCCGCGCCTCCAAGCAGACGGCGGTGACATTGAATTTGTCGGCGTTACCGAGGACAACGTCGTACAGGTGCGCCTGCGCGGCGCCTGCGCCGGATGCCCCGGGGCGGCCATGACGCTCAAAATGGGCGTGGAGCGGGTTATCAAGGAAAAAGTCCCTGAAATTGTGCGGGTAGAGAACGTCAAGTGACCAATACCGTGACAGCGCCGGCTTCCGCCGCCACAGGCGTACAGGCGTCCGCGGCGTGGAGCAAGTTCCCGTTCCTTTCGTTCTGCTGGATAAGCCTGACACTCGTAGCCGCCGCGGAAGCGCTGCTCCTGTATCTGGTTTACCCGCGGCTTGAAACCATAAGCCTGAACCTGCTCTACACCGTCTTCGCGGCGGCGGGCGCGTTTTTTGCCGTCCTCGGCGGCGGCTTGACGCTTATCACCGTCACCTCGCTGACCGGCGCCGACCTGCTGTACCCGCACGGCAAGCGTTCGGTGACCGTCAAGCTGCTCTTTCCCATCGCCGTATTCCTCGCGAAACTGGTACGGTTTGACCGCGCGAAGCTCATGGCGTCGTTTGTAAAGGTGAACAATTCGCTCACAATCGCCCAGTCAAAAAGGATAAAAGGGAACCGGATACTCGTGCTGCTCCCGCACTGCCTGCAAGTTGACGTCTGCAACCGGAAGATCACAAACGACATCAACAACTGTGTGCGCTGCGAAAAATGCCCAGTCGGCAGTTTCGTACAAATCGGCGAGAAGCACGACCTGAAAATAGAGGTGGTAAACGGCGGCACCCTGGCCCGCAAACGCGTGGCAATGTGGCGCCCCCAAGGCATAATAGCCGTAGCCTGCGAACGCGACTTAACGTTAGGCATACAAGACGTCCACCCCGTCCCCGTCTACGGTGTAATAAACGACCGCCACCATGGCCCATGCGTCAACACTTGCGTCGACATGGACAACGTGGACACGGCAATAAGATTTTTCAAAAAAATGTAATGGAGCTCAAAATGAACAATCTACGCGAAACCGTACAAGATTTTTCCGACGAAAAATTATTAAATATTTATCACACAATGCGTGATGAATACACCGAAGAAGCGTTCAAAATCTTCGAGGAGGAGATAGCCCGACGCAACCTCGACACTACCGTAAACGCGAATGAACGCACGGAGATGGCCATCGCCGCTGCCGCCGCCGCCGTGGCGTCCCTCTCTCGCGACGACTTTCACCCGCTCGAGTGCTATTTCTCAAAATCTGACGTGTTGATAGCCAACTCCATACTGAACGACAGCAAAATCCCCTACTTCATAAAAAAGCAAGAGGACGCGGAGAAGTACGACATCTACGTTTACAGGGACGAAGAGCCGCCGCGTTCCCGCGTGGGGGAGCTCCTGACCCCCGCACCGTTTATTGAAGACCAGAAGGTGATGAGCGCCCTCGGTCAGGCGCTCTCGCTGATCCACGAGCATTTTGAGCCCGGCGAGGACGGGCAGTATTTCCTCCGCCGTACAGACGCTCTCGGGCGGCTCAAATCGTTCAACATAAACGACATGAAATTTTCCGAAAGGGCGGCGCGGGAGGTGCTTGACGTTGAATTTTCCGCTCAGGAGAAAAAAGAGCTCGCCAAACTCGCGGAGCTGCTTATTGACGAGGCCGACAGTGTGGAGGAGCGGGGCCGGGTGGTGTTTTTTTACGACAGCCTCGAAGCGGTTATCGAAAAATTGCGCGGCAAGGGCGGGTTTACGCGGGTTGATTTTCTAGTGATAGTCGAGCTCTGCCAGGTGTACTGCGACGACCCGCGCTACGACGCGGCGCTGAATCAGACGGCGTCGTCGATACTTGATTTTTTTATGGAATGAAATCAATCATTCCAGCCAGACGATCTCCGCCTGCCTCATAAATCCCGCCAGCGTGTGCACGGATGTCTGCGGCGTGCTATGCGCCAGCAGTCCGCGCCCCGCTCCGGTTGAGGCGAAAATGGATATGTTTTGGCAGTTGCAGGCGGTGCGCACCGCGCGCGTCATGTTGAAAACCTCCCGCAGCACGTCGTCCTTGCTGCGCCTTTGGGTTTTGTATTCTACCCTGTACGCCCCCTCGTCGTTGAGATAGGCGTCTACAACCTCTCCGAACGCTTCGACGAGCGAGGTGACGGACATTACCTCTTCGCCAAACAGTTCTTTCATCTGCACTTTGGTCTCAAGGGCCTCGTTTGCCATCTGTGAATCGCGGTACGCCTGCAAGAGTCCTTGCCACGCGGCGAGGTTGAAGCGGTTGAACGATATGGCGGTTCTGTAGAACGCGATGCACCTCTCCATATTCCCGCTGCCGCATGTTCTCGCTGAGTCTACGTAGGCGTTTGACTGCTGTCTTTGCGTATTGCTTATCTCGCGGCGCAGCCTGTCCTTGCTTTGTGGGGCGGTTTGCTGGTTTTGCTGCGGCGCGGTTTGGGCGTGTTCGCCCGCGCGGTTTTCGTTCTGCGCCGCCGCCGCTCTCGCGGGTGTGGACGATGTGTTCGAGGCAAATCTGTTTTGCTGCGGGAGCAGGTGGATTAGCAGGGCGAGCAGGATAAAAGCCGCCGCGGTGATGAGCGCGGCTTTTAACGATTTTTTTTTCGATTCCTTTTCCATTTTTTCGATGTTGCCAAGGCCGGTGCGGCCGGCGTGCGCGTCGGAGTGGATGTTGCGCGGTTCGATGTGTGTCCTCGTGCCGGTGCCCGCGGTTCGCAGATGCGCGGCGATCGGGTCGTCGGCAGGCTGGGCGGAGCCGCCGGCCTCCTCTTCGGGCTGATCCGGGACTTCCTCCGCTTTCGACAGCTTAAACCCTATGCCGAGGCTTTTTAATTTGCTGACGTACTGTTCCGCCTCTTTCGGCGCAACGTTGCGATAGAGGAGTATTGGCGGCCTCTCGGCCATTATCCTCGCGGTTTCTAATGAGATTGACGGGCTTTCGGCGATAATTTCGGCGATAGCCTCCTGAGCTTTCCGGTCGGGGATGGAAGTCACGTGTATGTCGAGCTTTTGCATGTTACACTCTCCCTCCTAATTTTTTTTCAGCGTATTTTTGAAGGTCCTCGAGGAACACCGCGCAGCTTTCGTAGCGCAGCTCCTTATCGTGGGCCGTTGCTTTCAAAATAATTCGCTCAAGCTCGTGGTCGATCCAGGCGCTGCTTTCCATCGGCGTCATCTGGAAGAAATTTTCCGGCTCGCGCGCCTTTATCCCCACGAGTTTAGCGCCCGGCAGCGCCGGCACGGGGAGCTTGCCGGCGAGGCACTCCCAAAGCGCCGATCCGGCCGAGTACACGTCCGCCCGCGCGTCGGTGACACAGCCCTGCGCCTGCTCCGGGGCGATGTAGAGCGGCGTTCCGTGGATGTACTTCGACTGATCCTCCGTGAGCTCGGTTCTCGCTATCCCGAAGTCTACAAGAAACGCCCGCCCGCCCGGATTTTCAATGAGGATGTTGCCCGGCTTCACGTCCTGATGGACGACCCCCTGTCCGTGCGCGTACGAGAGCGCGTCGAGCGTGCGCGCCATAACGCGCAAGGTTGTGGGGAGGTCGAGGCAACGCTGCGACGGGACGGGGTGGAGCAGACGGCGCTTGATTACCGCCTGTAAACTGTCGCCCTCCACAAGCTGCATTGTGATATACAGAAAATCACCGTATTCGCCGACGTCAAAGACCGTTACTATGTTGGGATGGTTGAGCACGGCGATGGTCTCCGCCTCGTCCATGAAGCACTGCGCGGTAACCTTCCCCTTGGGAACCAGTTTTACGGCGATTTTACGCTTCAAAGATTTCTGAAACCCAATAAAAACCATTCCGGAGTGGCCCCGGCCGTGCAGGCTCAATAGGGTGATACCCGAAATTTCCGTCCCAATCAATTCTTCGGCGCCGGCGCTGTTCGCTTGCATGGTTACCGTTACCTCGCTCCCTGAAGTACCTGCCCGGTCAGGCTTCTGACCAGTTCAAGTTCTATTTGTTTGAGCGCGTCGTACTGCTCCTGCGACAGTATTTGCACAAACTCCACACGCCTGTTCTGCGCGCGGCCCACCGGTGTACCGTTGTCGGCTATCGGTTTGCTCTTGCCGTAGCCAACCGCAATCAGGCTCTCTTCCGGTACGCCCTTCGACACCAAATACCTCTTTACTGCTGCTGCGCGGTCCATTGAGAGCAGCAGGTTGAACCGCTCGCCGCCCTGCGAGTCGGTGTGGCCCTGTATCTCGTAGCGGATGTGCGGGTATTTTTTCAAAAACTCCGCTATCTCGTTAAGCGCCGCGTGCGAACCCTGCGTAAGGTCCGAGCCGCCGGTTCTGAAATTTATCGCCCGCTGCGACGTGCTGAGCTGCTCGGCCTCCTCGACCGTAGGCGCAACCATCGTCAGGACTATCTCGACCCTGGGGTACTCGTGCACAATCTCGACGTACTCCTCCTCAGGGAAGTCCGGCAGTTCGGGCAGGGGCGGATCGTCCTGCTCAGGTGTTACGGCCCCTATGACCACCGGCGCTTCGGGCTCCTGTACCACGATGTACCTGCGCGGGGGCTTCCATCCCCATCTGAAAGTGAGCCCCAGCGCCGCTTCAAAGCCCCTGCTCGCGATGAGGAACGGGCCCCCGACAGCCTTGTACGAGGCGTCGAAGGAGACGTATTTGAGATCAAACCCGATCCCCACCGACGACGCCAAACTTTCCGGCCCGCCGAGTATCAGCCCGTAGCGCACGGGAAGGTAGCCGTCGAGGAGACCCGCCGTCGCGCCCAGCGCAAGGCGCGGCACAAAGGTATTTCTCCCCGGCCCCAGTACAATCTGCTGCCTGTAAGACCCGCCCGCCGAAACGTAGCCAAGGAGGGTGTGCCCGGCCCAGTCTTTCGGAATTTCGTAAAAATAGTTGTACCCAAGGTTAAACGACGTCGGCAGCCACGTCACCATGTATTGATTCGTAGGCTCAAGGCTGTCGATGTTAAACATCTCCCTGAAGTCATTCGTTATATCGAAAATGTCGAAATCCTTTTCGTACTCGTGGGTTGCCCTGTACACCTGTTTCCCGTCCCAGAATATCATGCCTATGTCCTGCACGTCGACGGAGACGAAGTGGTTATCGTTGTGAAAAACCGCACCGAAATCAAGCCCCCACCCCTGTCCCGCTATCGGCCTTTTCCACAGGAGCGAATCGCTAAAGGAGTAGTCTCCGTGGAGCCCCGTCCCGATGCTGATAATGTCGACCCTCGCGTCCGCTACGTATTTGTTCTCGACGGAATCGTAGGCAAGCGTGCTGTTGTTGTCTGTGTCCGCCTTCAAGTACCCGTGCCCGAGCACCAGCTTCACCCCCGCCCCCGCCGCGCCCCGGTTGAGTCCCAAATGGTCGCGCATCACCGGAAGCACGGTCGAAAATCCGAGTTTGACCGCTATCTCCGAAGCCCAGACCGCGTCTACGCGGAAGTTGGACAGGTCGAGGGTGTTACCCGCCGTGAGCCCCGCCGTTTCGGAGAAAAAGGGGAGCAGCATCCCCTCCGGTATCCTCAGATCAACGTCGGTGTAGCTTCTCACGTTGAGCGCGAAGCCGCGTGTTGCGAACATAAACGGCGAGGTTTGCGCACCGATGTATATCCCTACCCCGCCGCGCAGCTCCTCCGTCAGTATTTCGGACACTCGTTCGGGGGAAAGGTATTGATTGCCGGCGTCAAGCCCGAAACTCTTTTCGAAAATATTTGTCAGGTACGCGGCGAAGTATCGCTCAAAGTCGAGCGGGCTTGTTAAAAGATACCTGTTGAACGGCGGCGCCAGCTTGTCGCTCCACAGCGCCACCGACGTGGGCAGCAGGGAGAGCGAGCTCCTCGGAAACCTGTTGAGCCCCACAAGCGCCGGATTGCCGAACCCGCCGTCGTAAACGGACGCCCCCCGGCTCATAGGCTGCGTTGACCCCGTGCTCACGGGGTTGTTGTCTGTGCCGCGGCCGAAAGCGAAGCCCGCGAGGAGTAAGATCGGCAAAGCCACGATGATGTACCTTCCCATGCTCGTATTCATATCCATACCCGTATCCGTGTCCGTATTTGTACTACGTTATTAGAAGTTAAATAGTGAATTAAAACTGTTTACGCCCGAAATTTCTATCCTTGACCGGAGATCAAGGAAGCCCGCGTTGCCTAAGCCGGCATAATCGCTTCCGCTTACCCGCGCGACCCATCTCCACGACAGGCTCGTATGGTTCAGGAAAAGGTGGCACAGGTCTCCGTTCAGCCTACTGTCCATCGATTTGCCCACTGTATCCCCCGCCAGCACGCCGAGGCCGTCCGGCCCCATTAGATTTATCCGCCCGCGCCCGAGGGTATAGTTTCCCGTCAATTCGTCGTAGAGCCGCTCAGCGCTCCAGCTTGCGGGCGCGTCGCCTTCCCGAAAGACGAGCCCGTACAGTATGAAGTTCGCGTCGGTTCCATTTATGAGTGTTACCCGATAGCCGGCCTCGGGTTCTTCAAGCCTGTGTAAAATGTCAAAGAAGCCCGCGTCGAAATGGACGGTTTCCGCGCCCATGTCCAGCAGGACGCTATCAGTTGAGGCGAGCGGCGTCCCGCTCGGAACGCCGGTGAACTCAAGCACGCGGTTGACCGGTATATCCACCGCCGTTTTCCACCGCAGCGAATCTTCCCGCGCCGGATTGTTGCATGCCAGGAGTACGCAGCAGGCCAAAATCATAAAAACTGTTTTGTTTTTTGTTGTCATTACCGTTTCCTTTTGGATGTGGTATTAATATAAATCATGGTAAAGTCAAAATAAAAAATTCAAATTTTAAAAAACCCCCTGATTTTGCCGCCATAATTTATTTTAACTGTCTAAGCAAAATTTTTCCAACAAATACAGGTCTTGGCTGACATGGGTTTCAAAGAAATCAGAAAAATACCTACTCCCGCGGAACTTAAAGAGATCGTACCGTTCCCTCTGCACCTGCTTGAAAAGAAAGCGGAGCGGGACAGGGAGATCAAGGCGGTTTTTGAGGGGAGAGACGACCGTTTTATCCTTGTGATAGGCCCTTGCTCGGCGCACGACGAGGACGCCGTCTGCGAGTATGTGCACCGGCTTGCCGAGGTGCAGCACAAGGTTAAAAGCAAGCTGATCCTCATCCCGCGGCTGTACACAAACAAGCCGAGAACCACGGGGCAGGGATACAAGGGGATGGCGCACCAGCCCGATCACCTCAAAGAGCCCAACATCGCGCAGGGGATCGCGGCGATACGCAAGATGCACGTGCGCTCCTTCAACCTGTCGGGGCTGAGCGCGGCGGACGAGATGCTCTACCCGAACAATCACCCCTACCTTGATGACGTGCTCTCCTACGTGGCCGTGGGCGCGAGGTCGGTTGAAAATCAGCAGCACCGCCTTACGGCGAGCGGGCTCGACATTCCGGTCGGGATGAAGAACCCGACAAGCGGCGACATCAGCGTCGCGTTGAACTCCGTTTTGGCGGCGCAGATACCGCACGTGTTTTCGTACAACGGCTACGAGGTGGAAACCCCCGGCAACCCGCACGCGCACCTGATCCTCCGCGGCTCGGTGAACAGCCACGGCGAGCCCAAGCCCAACTATCATTACGAAGATCTGACCCGCGCGGCCGAGGCATACCTCAAGCGCGAGATGCAAAACCCGATAATCTTTGTGGACGTCAACCACGACAACTCGGGCAAGCGTTTCGGTGAACAGGTGCGCATCACCCGCGAGATTCTGCGCAGCAGGCGGCACGACGGCAGGCTGGCGCGGATGGTGCGCGGGCTGATGATCGAGAGCTACCTTGAAGAGGGTGCGCAGAAAGCGGACGAGGATGTATACGGAAAGTCGATTACCGATCCCTGCCTCGGGTGGGAGGCGTCGGAGCGGCTGATTTTTGAGATTGCGGAGAATTGCTAAATTATGGAATCACAGGCGGCGCGTTTGGGTGAGATTTTGAAACGGCAAGGGCTGACGCTCGCCGTGGCCGAATCTTGCACAGGCGGGCTTTTGGGCGGCTGCGTGACCGCGTCGGCGGGTTCGTCGTCATATTTCCGCGGGGGCGTTATCGCTTATGATAATGATATAAAGCGCGATGTTTTGGGGGTATCGGCGGAAAACCTTGAAAAACACGGCGCGGTGAGCGGCCCCGTCGTTTGCGAGATGGCCGCCGGCGCGGCGAAACTGCTCGGGTGCGGCTGCGCGGCAAGCGTTTCCGGCATCGCCGGGCCGGGCGGCGGGAGCGGAGAAAAACCCGTCGGCCTTGTATTTATAGGGGTATATTGCCGCGGCCAAACGGATAGCCGCTCGTTCGTATTCGACGGAAACCGCGACGAAGTGAGGGCGCAAAGCGTCGCGGCAGCGCTTGATTTTTTGATTGAAACCGTCAATTCAACAGCAGATACGCCTCAATAAACATATCGATGTCCCCGTCTAACACCGCCTGCGTATTGCTCGTTTCCGTGTCTGTGCGGTGATCTTTCACTAAATTGTACGGATGCAGGACATAAGAACGGATCTGGCTGCCCCATTCGATCTTCTTTTTTTCGCTCATTTTGGCTTCCCGCTCGCGCTCTTCGAGTTCCTTATGATGCTGGCGCACCCTCGCTTTCAGGAGTTTGAGGGCGGTCGCGCGATTTTTTATTTGCGAGCGTTCGGTCTGGCAGGCCACCGCTATCCCCGTGGGGATGTGGGTCATGCGCACGGCGCTGTCGGTCTTGTTTACGTGCTGGCCGCCGGCGCCGCTCGCCCGGTAGGTATCGACCCGTATATCCTTTTCGTCGATCTCGTAGTTATCGACCTCGTCCATAATCGGATATGTGTAGACGGATGAAAACGACGTGTGCCTCCGCGCGTTTGAGTCAAACGGGGAGATGCGCACGAGGCGGTGGACGCCGGTTTCGGCTTTCAGGTGCCCGTAGGCGTAGTCACCCTTCACCTCCAAAGTGACGCTTTTGAGCCCCGCCTCTTCCCCCGGGGAGCTTTCCAATATCTCATAAGTATAGCCTTTGCGCTCCATGTAGCGCAGGTACATGCGGAACAGTATCTCCGTCCAGTCGCACGATTCCGTCCCTCCCGCGCCGCTATGGACGGTCACGACCACGTCGGCGCTGTCGTCGGGGCCGCTGAGTTTGCGGACAAACTCCATACGGTTGACACCCCGTTCGAGGCTGTCGGCCTGGCCGGTTAGCTCAAGCAGCGTAGCGTCGTCGTTTTCCTCGGTCGCGAGCGCGAAGAACTCCAGCAGGTCGTTTGCGTCGGTATCCATTTTCTCCCACGGCTCAACGATTTTTTTTAGCGTTTTTATCTCCTTGAGCACTTTTTGGGCGGCGTCGGCGTCGTTCCAGAAGTCGTTTTGGGCGGATTCGGACTCAAGCTGCGCTATTCGGCTTTTTCTGTTGTCGATGTCAAAGATACCTCCGCAGGTTATCGACTCGCGTTTTAAGCTCGCGGAGGCGGGTGATGTCGGGTGATTCGGGCATTTTGGGGCTCTCCTGTGTTTTTAGGGGTTAGTATACTTCCGAATAAAAATAATTTGCGCGTTACAGTGTAAGATTTTTTTTAATTTTTTTAATTGTGATTAATACCGTTGCCATCACGTATATTTGTTTCTGTATGTTTATTCCATCACCATAAAATCAGACAAGCGTGCGTTTACTATGGATATTCAGAGCGCAATAAAGCGTGTTGCGGCGGGTGGCGGGCTTTCTGTCGCGGAGTCGTCGGAGGTGTTTGCCGCCATAATGGAGGGGTTGGCGACGGACGCTCAAATTGCGGCGTTTATTGTCGCGCTGCGGATGAAGGGGGAGACGCCGGATGAGATTACCGGCGCAGCGTACGTCATGCGGGATAAGGCGGCGCGCATCTATTCGAGCACGCGACAGAATTTGATCGACACGTGCGGCACGGGTGGGGATGGGTCCAGCTCGTTCAACATCTCGACGGCGGCGGCGATAATCGCGGCGGGCGCGGGGGCGAAGGTCGCTAAACACGGCAACCGCTCAATATCGAGCCGTAGCGGGAGCGCCGACGTGCTTGAAAAGTTGGGGGTGAACATCAACCTCACAGCCGAACAGATTAGCGCTTGCCTTAAGGAGATAGGGATCGGCTTTCTGTTCGCGCCGACGCTCCATGGGGCGATGAAATACGCGGCGGCGGCGCGCAAGCAGATTGGGATAAGGACAATTTTTAACATACTGGGGCCGCTGACAAACCCGGCGAGGACAAAGAGCCAGCTATTGGGGGTATTCTCGCCCAATCTGACGGAAACGATGGCGCAGGTGTTGCTGAACATGGGGAGCGCCAAGGCGTTCGTCGTACACGGCCTAGAGCCGGTGCCTATAGACGAGATATCAATTTGCGGCGCGACGCAGGTGTCGGAGGTCAGAGACGGTAAGGTAATTACGTACAGGATAACGCCCGAAGAGTTCGGCTTCAAAAAGGCCCCGCCCGAATCAATACTGGGCAAGGATGCCGATTATAGTGCAAATATCGTCAGGGGCATCCTCGAGGGGAAAAAGGGCGCCACTAGAGATGTGGCGGTGCTTAACGCGGCTTTCGCCCTTTGCGCGGCCGAGATTGTGAAAGACCCCAAAGAGGGGGTTGCGGCGGCGGAAAAAGCTATCGATTCCGGGGCGGCGGCGGAGAAACTTTCGAAACTGACGGAGTTATCATCACGGTTGGCGGCGTCATCAGGGTTTTAATATTTTTCAGAACATCTTTTACTGTCCCGCCGTCCGGTTTGCCGGAAAACAGCGCGGGCGATATCCGGTTGCTTTGCCTGCAATAGAATTCCGCCTGCTCTTTTGTGATGACGGGGACAATCTTGCCCGAAGATATTTGGGCGAGCCCGAGAAGCGCGCCGGCTCCGGTTATCACCAGGTCCGTACATGCGATCAGCGCGGCGGTGCGCGGGACGGACATGGGCGGGAGCACGGGGAAGGGCGGGTCATTAAAACCTTTGTTATCCTCTTCCGTCCCGCCGAAAATATAGAACTGCCCGGCGCTTGATCCTTTCAGGCTTTTCAGCAATTCGGCGCACCACTCTCTGCCGCAGTTGTTTTCTAGATTTGCAAGGTCTACGCATATCAGCGCCGGCTCTTTTTTCAGCTTGTGCTCGCTCAAGGTTTTGGCGACCTCTTCCGCTGTCGATTTCTGTACGCCCCAGCGCACGCCCGCGTTGGTTTTGGCGTTCAGGATTTTTGCGGCTTCCAGGTTGCGCTCCCAAAGTGTCACGTTTTCTCTTTGGGTAGAGACAAGGCGGATATTCAGAAATGGGAAGCTGCCGCCGTTTTCCACGTTTTCCCAGCCCATGCGCAGGTGGGCGCGGCTGACACCTACGAGGTACAGGTGGGCCAAAGTGTACCGCTTTTCCAGCATCACGCAGATATCAAACGTTTTAACCGTCAACTCCTTGACCAGCCTGCTGAACTCCGCGCTGTAAAGCAAAAATTCTTCCGGGTTAAATTTTAGCACACGCGCGTTTTTGAGGCCGCTGACAAATGAAGTATGGGCGGCTGGGCAGACAAACGTTATGCTCGACTCCTTGTACCTGCCGAGAATGGCGAACAGGTTTTCGAGCTGGAACACCATTTCGACTCTGTCGGCGGGCAGGATGAACAGAATGTCCGAGCAGCGGCTCAAATCAGCCGGGAAGGCGGCGTGGCTTTTGTCGATCCTCTTGCGGAGTATCCGGCGGACAACCGCCCTTGACATGGATGGGCCGAGCAGGCGGAAAACAAATCTGCGGAAACGGCCGTTTTTTTTGGTTTTGCTGTCCATGATAATTTCTAAAAAAGCGTTTTTAGTGTTCGGAATCAATTATGAACTCCGCAGCTACTACAGGAAATATAACATATTGGCAACACTTTTGCAAATGTAAAATCGTACTAATTTTTAGTGCGGAGTAAAACGCAGCACCGATTACCGGTTCAAGATTCATACACCATTGACACGGGGGCGGCGCGTATGTTATATTGTATACGGAATATGGTATTTTAAACAATCATCAAAAAAGATTTCGAAAGATGATACTGGCTATTATCAACTATATACTTGTAGCCGGCGTTGCCGCGGTCAGCGTCCTCGGTTTTATTAACGGGGCGGGCGACGGCTATGACATGTTCGGGGCAGGGGGGCTGCCGTTCCCTATCCTTGCGCTTCTCTTTGTTTTGTGGCGGGCGCTCGCTTCGCCGTCCAAAAAACTCGGCGCTCACTATTTTCTTTGGCCGGCGGCGCTGGTATTGGTTTCAAGGACGCTTTTCCCTGCCGCCGCGGCTGAGTGGCATGACGCCCACGCCGCGCTTGTTGTCGCGTCTGTGCTGCTGCCGGCGCTTTTAAGGGCCGACCTAGTTTGGCTTGTTGTTTTCGCCTTCGCGGCGGTTTCGTCTTCGGCGCTGGTGTATTTCGAGCAGAGAGAGATGGTTGCCGCCGGAGGCGCTTCGTTCTACCTTGTGACGGCGCAGCTCACGGTGGCGGCGTTTCTTGCCGGTTTTATCCCGTGGCTAATCCTCAGGAAGAGAAACGCCGCGCAAAACGAAGAATACAACAAAACGCTTGAAGAGGTGCGCAACAACGCCATCAACGACGGCATGGCGCGGGCGCGCGCGATGCCGCAGCAGGACGGGGCGAAGAAGGGCGCGGCGGGCCCGACGGATACCGGCCTCGTTTCCGCGAACACCATACTGATGGACTCATCAAGCACCGACACGTTCACCCTGCTCAAAGACGGCGGGGACGGGGTAAACGCGCAGCTGAAGGCCATGCTCCCTTTCATGCGCTACAACTTCAAGGCGCTTACCGCCTGCGCGTTTATTTACGATTCGGCGGGACGCACTTTAGCGCTCAACTGCCATGAAACCAAGGGTGGCATACAGATAGCCGAACAGGCGCAGATTTCCGTTGGCAAGGGCAACATCGGCCAGGTCGCGGCGGATCGGAAGCTTTTTATGAGCGGCGATCTGGCGCTTTACGGCGGGCAGCCCCCTTATTACGCGCAAAACGCCAACGTAAGCTCGCTTATCGCCGCGCCTATCGTATGGGAATACTGGGAGTTCAAAAACGGGGCCAGAGATAAAAAAATAGAGGAATTTTTGGGGGTTCTCGTTGTCGACAGCATAAACAAAAACGCCTTTAACGAGCACGATAAGGAGGTCATGAAAAAGTTTTCCTCAATCGCCGCCGCGCTTATAAAGAATATCCAAATGAACCTCACGCTTGAGCATAACGCAAAAATGTTTGAAGTGTACTATAATATAAGCCAGCAGTTCTCGGTTGCGCTCAAGACGGATGAGGTTTTCAACGCGATCATGGAGAAAATACCGAGCATTGTCCCCTCCTGCATGCGGCAGATTGTCATACTGCACGATCAGGAAACAAACACTTTGGAGTTGCGGCATATCACCGGCACGAAGGGTGAGCTCGCGGGGGCGGAAAAATGGAAATTCCCGCCCGCGTCAGGCGGCATATACTCCTACGCGTTCAACAATTACAACAACGGCCCGGTAAACATTCCCGACTTGCAGGCGGTGAAAGGCTACCGGTTCGTCTCCAATGAACCGTTGACCCCGGCAACGCGCTCCCTCCTCGTAATCCCTATAATTGGCGGCGAGGAGCGCAGGTGCTTAGGACTGTTTTCCGTGGAGAGCGACGCGCCCGGAGTATTCGGAACTGGCGCGGCCGGAGATGACCACCCGCTGAAAAAGCAGTTGACGACCATCATCGAAAACGCGTCCGTCGCCGTCACAAGATCGCTTTTGTACCTCAAAATGGAAAAATACGCGACGACCGACGGACTAACCGGGCTCAACAACCACCGCACGTTTCAGGAAAAATTGGCGCAGGAACTCGAACGCGCAAGGCGTAGCCGCCTGCCGCTATCGCTCCTGCTCACGGACATCGACTTTTTCAAAAAATTCAACGACACCCACGGCCACCCGGTGGGCGACATGGTTTTGCGCGAGGTCGCTGCCTGTATCCGCAATGCCGTGCGCCTCAACGATTTTCCCGCGCGCTACGGCGGCGAAGAGTTTGGAGTGATACTGCCGGAAACAGATCCCAACGGCGCGTTTATCATCGCCGACAGGATACGGCAAATTATCGAAGCGCACGTGGTTGACAGCGGTACCGATAAGCTCAGGGTAACCATAAGCGTAGGCTGCGCGACCATCCCCGTCCACTGCGCGACGCAGCAGGAGATTATAGACTGTGCCGACAAGGCGCTCTACGCCTCAAAAAGAGCCGGGCGCAACTGCGTAACGGTTTACGCCCCGGGAATGACGGTCGCGGCCAAGTAAAAATCCATCATGCTCACCCTCCGTAGCGCCAGCCTTTCCGCCGACATTCTTGATCCGCTCGCCGACCGCGGCAAAATGGGTTCGAGATATTGCACTGGGGGCTATATTTGGCAGGTATATGACAGAAACGGCCGCGCACTGCTCAGCGGCCCGCACTTTCCGTCGCCGGACCCGCCTCCGTTTGACGGCCAGGGGATGCCGGAAGTTTTTGAAACGCCGCTTGGCGGGGACGGCGGGCCTGTGGGGGGCGATGTATGCGTAATAGGCGTCGGAATCGTCGAAAAATCAAGCGCTATTGAGCCGTTCCACCCGAGAAACAACCAACTCGTCACCCAACCGTGCCCATGGAAAATCGAGCACGGGGCAAACTGGGCGGTGATGACGGCGTCGCAGAGTTTTGGGGAGAAATCAATCAGGCTAAGGCGGGAAGTACGCCTCGACGGCAGCCGCGTCGCGTCGATCACCGCTGTTGATAATATCGGCGGCACGGATGTGAATTTACGCTGGTTCCCGCACCCCTTTTTCCCGATTAACGCCAGCACCGGCCTGGCGTGCGGAAAGATCTGCCGCCCGGTAATATTGCCCGAAAACGCCGGGTATGACATGGGGGCCGACGGAATGATACGCATGAAACCGAATTATCCCTGGAAAAAAGGCTTGTTTCAGGTGTTGGAAGTTCCCCCCGAAAAACTGATTTTCACCATTCCCCACCCCGTTACCGGCCTTGTCAGCCTGCAAACGGACTATATCGTCGCCCGCTGCCCCATTTGGGCCAACTCACAGACATTTTCCTTCGAACCGTTCATCCAGCGCGTTGTAAAGCCCGGCGGCGGGGCTTCCTGGGCGGTGAGTATCAATTTTAAAATTTGACAGGCCGCGGCTCTGCCGGAAAATTTTTCCGCTTCGGACAAAATATCCGCCGCGATCTGGCCTCTTTCCCCGGTATAATCCATAAAAAACCTCCAAAAACATTAAAATTACCCGCGAAAACCTATTGGCACAGATTTTGCGTGACATATATAGCGTAAGGCGGCTACAGGCCGGAACTCAAAAAACCAATACAGGGAGGTTGCTATGGAGCAGTTGAAAAAGAGCATGATACGGCAGGCCCGCAGGAAGTATAAGAATATCTACCCCTGCGGAACCAAAAGGCATTTGCTCGAGTGCTTTACGACGTACGGTAACGAGCTATCGTTTTGGTTCAATACCGCGGATCAGTCAACGAGGCTGATAGTTTGTAAGATGCCGTGACGATTGTTGGGGCGGGCCTTCGCACCCGCCCAATCAAAAAAACAGGTCCAGGTACATGTGCAGCATCGGGCTCCACACAACCTCGCCCCCTGCCCGCTCGTTCCTCCCCCAAACTAAATCGATGCACGCGCTCTGTTTTATCTCGGGGATGACGATCCTCGCCCCAAACCCAAGCCCAACGCCGTCCTGACGCCAGTTGTCAAAGGTAACGGCGCCGAGAGGTTCACGGAATAATCCGGCGTAGTCGGCGATGAGGGCGGCATCAATACGGTACGTTAGGTTGTGCACACCGCTGAAAACCAGGTTGACAAGCGGTGTCGGGAGCGGCGGCGACCGCCAAAGCGGTTGATGGTATTTGACGGACGCGAGAAACGAACTGTTCACGGGGAATTGCCAGCCGAGGATTTTGTCGCCGTAGCCGCGGATCTCCCCCGCACCGCCATAGGTCAGCCTGTGATACCTTCCGGCGTCGGTATCGCGCAGCACGAGCTTGAGCCGTAAGGCGGCCATAGCGCCCAAGGCTGCCGGTTGATAGTACCGGAAATCGTTAGTAAGCTGAAAGAACGGTATGTTTATGCCGCTGTACAGCCGATTTGTACGGATGTGCGAGTGGAGGAACCATCCGCTTTTCGGGTCGAACCGCGCGGAGCGGTAGTCGGCGGTGATGGCGAGCATCGCGAACGCCTCATAGAGGTCGTCGCTGTTAAATGGCGCGATGCTGTCGGGGCCGAGTACGCTCTGTACGACCGTCCTGTGCCGGTATATTGGAATCGCGCTTAGGGCGAGCCGCAGGTTATTGCCGAACTTCCGCCCGATCGCCATCCTCCCGTATACGTCTATGTAGTCGAGCGGCAGGCTCTCGTCGGGATGCGTGGAAACCCCCGCGCTTGCCGCGATGAAATACGGGGTCGACAGGAACGGCTTGTGCCACCCCAAATTGAGCGCCCAAAGATCCCAAACACTCGCCCCGATGTAAAATTCCTCCATCCGCCCCCGAAAATTCTCAACCGCCGCGCTCGCGTTGAGCTGGAACCATAGCTTGTTCTCTCCGTACTTGCGGGTGACGTACCCCGCTCCGTACCAAAGCTGCAGCCGCACCGATTCGGTAAGTACAATGAAAACATGGGCGCCGTCTTCGCGGTTGTGCGGGAAGATGTCGACTTTATCGTAGAGCTGCGTAGCGAGCAGGTTCGCGCGGGTGGCGCGTAGCTTCTCGGTGTCGAGAACCTGTCCGGTGTCGAAGGTGATGTAGTGCTTCAGGACTTCGGGCCGCGTGGTCCTGTTGCCGTGAATCTCTATGGCGCGGATGTAGACGGCAGCGTCTTTTTGGGGTGACTGCCGGACAACGGCCGTGTCGTCCGCAAACACGCGTCCGGCAATCACCATACATCCGCATAATATCACCAATCGCGCGATTAGAAGCAAACTTCGCCCGTCCCGAGATCGTAAAACGCCCCCATCACTTTCGCGCCCATGCGCTTGACCACGTCGTTTTCACTGATCTGTTTGACTGCGTACTCCATGTTCTTGCGTATCGCCTCGTCCTCGTCTTTACTGCCCTCTATCGCGCGGCGGAGGTGCGCCATGAGGCCGCCCAGTTCCCCCGAATACTCGCCGTCGGCGAATGCGTTAATGACTGCCGCGCAGCAGGAGTGGCCTACCACAACAACAAGCGGAACTTTCACAAATTCCACGGCGAACTCAATGCCGCCGATTACCGGCTCGTTGGCGATGTTGCCGGCGTTGCGGATTACGAAGGCGTCCCCGTGCCTGAGGTCAAAAAATATCTCCGGCGCGACGCGCGAGTCGAAGCAGGTGACGATTACGGCAAAGGGTTTTTGCCCCCGCTCAAACCCCTTTTTCTCTTCCGCGCTAACTATCCGCGAAACCGGCCGATTTTCGCAATACCGCCCGTTCCCGGCTTTGAGATACCGCAAGGCCGCCTGCCAGTCGGTAACCTGTTCATTCGGATCATGCATGTCATTATTCACAGCCCACCCCTTTCAGTTCATTGAATGTTTCAGAATCCATAAAATAGTTTATGGCAAAAAAAGATTTTTTTAATTTTTTTCTTGCATTCCATTTTTCCATCAATTATATTGTATTACAATGAGGCATTTAATGCCCCTTTCGTCTAGTGGTTAGGACACAAGATTTTCATTCTTGCAGCAGGGGTTCGATTCCCCTAAGGGGTACCATTATACAAGGGCGGCAGTACGGCCGCCCGCTACTTCATCCGAATGACCGCGGAAAACTCTACCTTAATCAACTACTGTCCCCGTTGCTCCGCTCCCGCGTACCTGAGGGATGCGCGTAAAATCATCTGTTCCGATACGAAAAAATGCGGTTTTGGGCTGTATCTCAACACGGCGGCGGCGGTTGCCGCGCTCATATTTGACCCGGAGAGGCGCTTGTTGCTCGTCAGAAGGAACCGTGACCCCCAAAAAGGGCTGTTAGACTTACCCGGAGGGTTTGTGGATTTTAACGAAGATGGGGAGAGCGCGCTCAAACGGGAGCTCATTGAAGAGTTGAACATTGAAATCGAACATGCCGAATACTATCGGTCGATACCCAACACCTACGCCTACGGCGGCGTACTTTACCACACCCTCGACATCTTCTTCACCTGCCGCGCCAAAACTCTGCCGCCCGCATCGGCCCAAATGCAGCCAAACGACGAACTCGCAGAAATCCTGTATAAATTCCCCAAAGACATATCCGAAGACGAGCTCGCGTTTGAGTCGATGAAAAAATTAATCTCGGCAATGCGTAAAAATTAAACCGGACACGCCACCGTTTCTATTGGCCAACCTCGTCATCATAAAAATCAGTCTGCTCAAAAAGTCAGATTGGCCGGCCGAAACAAGGAGTATATATCCGAGCAGTCGTAATCGAACTATGCCCGCCTCTACCGCTTCCTTGCGTGCACGCAGTACTGTGCGCCGAGTGGTATAAAATACAGTAGTCGTTCTATTTCGGTAAACAGCCTGTTGCGCCACGGGAAGAAATATGTATATCTCAATTTTACGTTACCGCCCCCTGTCCGTATCACCTTATTTTTTATGGATGTTCCGTGAAATCTACTTTTCACAAGTTGCGCGCAATATTTTGCGTCGAGCATCACCGCGTCTTCGTCAATAGGGTTTTTAACTACTTTGGCCGTTATCGGATTTTTTACGTTGTGCTCGAATATTACCAAATAGTCCCCGCTTTTCATTATAGAATAGAGCCCGTCTAACCATTTTTCATGCTCGGCCGGCGGTATGTGGTGAAAGACGGTGCTTACGAATACTACGTCCACTTTACCTTTATAACACGACAAGTCATTCGGCACGCATATAGCCCGAAAGTCACAATATTCATAGTTTGCTCTAGCTATTTTTATTGACTCCGGAGACACATCGCAGCCGAACAGTTTTGCGTTGGGAAAATACTTTTTCAAATAAGGGACGTTTGAACCGACTCCGCAACCGAAATCAAGTATTCCGGCGGGTTCTTTGGGTAAAATACTTTTCAGATATTGGCATTTGTATGTGAATGCGGTGTCTCTATATTTTCCAAATTTCCCCAACGCTTCTACGGTATCCTCGTTGTATACATGGGCGACTTTGTCAAACTCGGCGCCGGCGTCGGGTTGTGGGGGGGGGGGGG
>JAITFQ010000068.1 GCA_031281225.1 Chitinispirillales bacterium | reverse complement strand
CCATTCATAATTAATTTTCCTTTTGAGCTTAAGATTAAGTGGGAAAAGTCCACTCGAACCCGCCACCCTTATTAGTGTTATATCATTTTTGCTCTACTGTAAGAGCCAAGCGAAAACCTACAGTATCTGAACGCCAATTGGGAAGGGCGTCTATAGCAGCTTGACGTTCTTCCTCGCTTTTGAACCAGTCAAGACCGCAGGGAGGAGTAGCGGTATAACGAAAAGAAATTCGGCCCCCTTGGATCCAACTGCCGCCGCGGGACACGCGGTATGCCCAATCGTTCGGGAAGCAGCGTGAACACTCTGATATTTGCCTCATAGAATCCACTTCCGTCAATGATCCGGTAGGATTAATCTTTGCTTCGGGTGTATATGGTACAAACCAACCATCAACCCATTCCCCAACATTTCCGCTCATATCATAGATTCCCAGTTCATTTGGTTGTTTGAGACCGACGGGTCTAGTTTCGCCGCCGCTCCTCGCCCACCAAGCGACATCATCAATATTATTACTGCCGGAATATCTATATCCCCTGCTCTCTTGACCACCGCGAGCCGCGTATTCCCATTCCGCTTCTGTTGGTAGACGGTAATTTAGACCGGTTATTGAATTTAATTTTGAAATGAATTCTTGAGCGTCATTCCAACTGACACTCTCAACCGGCAGATTATCACCTTTATAAGACGACGGATTACTATCCATAACCGCTTCCCACAATTTCTGCGTTACCTCATACTTCCCAATATAAAAATCACTAACTGTTACACTATGAGGCGGGTATTCATTAGGCCAACAATCACTCTCCTGTTCTGCCGTACAGCCCATCGTAAACGTGCCGCCCTTGACGAAAATCATTTCTATCGCCGGTATGTTTTGAGCTGCGCTCAAGCCAACAAAACACAGGATAAAATATGTCATTACTCCGATTTTGAAAATATCCTTGTTCATTTGATGTTCCTCTATGGGTTAAGTAATTCACAATATAGTATATTGCGGGAATCAAAAAATGTTTTTTGCAAAAAAAACGTTGCCAATAATGAGGCCGCGCGGATCAACATTAAAAGAAATCACAGGATGGTTTGTATAGATAAAATTTTCACACCGCGCACATCCGCATGAAGTATATTTAGAAGTTAACATTGATACCAAACCGAAAGGATTATTGTATTATGACGCAACACATCGAACTACTCGCCACATGGTTCCGCTCCGGCGGCCCGTTCATGTGGGCGCTGCTCCTCTTTCTCGCCAGCGCGACGGCGGTCACGATCGAGCGGCTGATTTTTCTCTACGTTATCTGCCCGCGCGACAATTCCGGTCTTGTCGGCAAGTTAAAAACGGCGCTAAGCGAAAATAAACCGGACGAAGCTCTAAAAATATTAGGCAAAAAGTCTTCGCCGGTCTGCGCGCTCCTCCGCGTGGCGGTTGAGAGTTTTAAGGCCGGCGGGTCTCCGGCAGACATTCAGGAAAATATTGAAGAAGCCGCGATTGGCCACCTGCACCGGTTCTCCGAGCGTCTCAACTACCTGTCGCTCTTTGCCAACGTCGCCACGCTGGTCGGTCTTTTGGGGACAATCTCCGGGCTTATGCAGTCTTTCAGCGCCCTCGCCACGGTAGACGCCGCGCAGAAAGCCACGCTGCTTGCGGCGGGTATTTCCGAGGCTATGATTACTACGGCGTTCGGTCTGATAATAGCGGTGCCGTGCATGATAGTATACACAATCTTCGCGAACCGCCGGAGCGCGTTAGTTAAGGATTTGGACGAATCGACCGTCAGGCTGCTTAACTTCATGAAAAAGAAAAGAACGGGTGAATAATGCGCGGTCTTTCACTGTTTAAATCGAGCCGGCCGCCGTCGGATATGGCCAAAGCGGACGTTGACGTCACCCCCGTCATGAACGTGTTTGTCATCCTGATACCGTTTCTCGTATCAATGGCCGTGTTCACACAGGTGTCGATCATCGAATTTTCCGTCCCGTCGGACGTGGGGCAGTCGTCCGGCCAATCGTCGGATAAGCCGAGGCTGAGGCTGACGGTTTTGCTCACGGAATCATTTTTAGCCGTTACCGAGGGGGAGCGTATGCTTGATTCTCTCCCGCTGCTCGACAATGGGCAATATCCGTTTGATTCGTTGAAGCAGGCGCTGTCTCTTCGCCGCCCGCAGTCTGATTTTTCCGACGAGGTGATTGTGGCGGTGCGCGACAGGGTAGCGTTCAGGCATGTCGTGCGGGCGATGGACGTCAGCCGCGAGAGCGGGTTTACCAAAATCGGAATTTCTGGTGCGGCGGACGATCCGGCGCAGGGCAGATGAGGCGGCAGCGGATGAGTTTTCTATCGCGAAAAGTTACCCGTGAGCTTGCGGACGACGGGGTATTCCGCCCGCAGATAACATCTCTTCTCGACGTGATGACGATTTTGCTCATCTTCCTTATTAAAAGTTATTCAGTCGATAGCCACGTGGTAGCGCCGCCGCCCAATGTCGATCTCCCGTTATCAACTTCCGACAAGGCGGCCCAGTCGCGCTGCGGGGTCACCATTACAAAGCAGGAGATAATAGCGGGCGATATGTCTTTGGCGGATGTCGCCGAGGTGGAAAAAAGCGATTCGCTTATCATTGAGCCGTTATACGCGATGATGAAAACCATTTTGCCCGGGTGCATGGTGGATGAGAAGGGGTCGATAGTAATTCTTTGTGACAGGGACGTGAGTTTCGCGGTTGTCAAAAAGGTAATGTCCACCGCCAGCCGCGCTGGTATTTCCGATTTCTCCATACTCGTATTGAGGGAGGGCGATTGATGGACAGGCTCTTCTCCATAATACAGTTTACAGTAATCACCCTGTTCTTCCTCGTTGGCGTGCTGCTTTACAGAATGGAGACATCAAACATACTTTTGGGCACGCCGCGGATGGAGGCGATACAGACGACTTTTGTGATGGAGGAGCAAAGGCCGCAGGTGAGGGAAGAGCCCCGGCCCGCGCCTCAGCCGCAGCCGATTCTACGGCCAAGGGTTGTGGAGGATATTCCCGTTGATTTGACGGAAAAGCCGGAGCCGGTCAAGGAAGAGGTCAGGCAGGAGCAACCGCCGGAGCCTCAGGAGCCGCCGCAGGAGCGGCAAGCCAGGCAGGTTTACGGATTGCGAAGAGTGTTTTCCCAAGGCATAGGCGCCGGCGGCAGTTCGCAGGACGCTATCGTCGGGAGGTTGGGCAACACGCTAAACAAGGAATTGGACACGCTGACGGCAACCGCGGACGATTTGAGGGGAACCGGAACCGGTTCGGGCCAAGGCCCAAGCGCCGCGCCTCCGGTAGTATCAGCCGCTTCCGTAACAAATCCCCCCCGCCTGAAAGCCGGTTTCCGCAGCCGCCGCCCTGAATATTCAAGGGAGATGCTGCAAAACCGCGTTGAGGGGGTTGTGAGGGCAAGGCTTCTCATCGGTTCGGACGGAATGGTCAGGCAGGTGGAGATCACGAGCGACATCGGCTACGATTCTGCCGAGCTTGCCAAAGAGTTCCTGATGACCCTGCAATTCGAACCCGCGATGCGCGGCGATCAGGCGGTTTCGGTTTGGATACCGTTTTCGATACGGTTTGAGTTGATATGACGTTTTATGGGGCCTTAACCGGTCCCGCATACTTTAAACATTACCGCGGGAGCGTAAAATCCAGATTAAAAATGGGGCGCCGAGCAGCGCGGTGATGACACCTACGGGGATTTCTGACGGGGCGATGACCGTTCGGGCAAAGGTGTCGCAGATTGACAAAAATATTCCGCCCGCAAACAGGCAGGCAGGGAGCAGTATCCTATGCGACGCTCCGAAAAATGGGCGGCAGAAGTGCGGGACCATCATCCCTACGAACCCTATGGGGCCGCAGACAGATACTATGCCGCCGGTCATTACCGTAGCGGCCAAAAGAAGCAGGTTGCGCGACAAGCGGATGTGCACGCCGCGGGTTTGGGCAATATCCTCCCCTGTCAAAAAATGGTCGAGCGCGGCGGCATTCGCGGCTATTAATACCAAACCAGTAGTGATGAAAGGCAGCATCGACAAAAGCGGCGCGTAGCCGAAAACTTCCACCCCGCCCATCAGCCACCGCACAATTCTGAACGTTTCCCCCATCCCGCTCACGTACTGCGAGAACATCAGCAAGCTCGAAAAAAAGAAACTCACCGCTATCCCCGCCAGCAATATCATATTTGACGAACCGTCGCGGATTGACGCGGAGAATATCATCACTAAGAGAAACGACGCCACCGCCCCGCAAAGCGCCCCAAACGCGGCGACGGGCAGCCCCAAAAATACGCCGGCAGCGCCGCTTAAAATCACCATCGCCGCCCCGCAGGACGCGCCGCTCGCGACCCCAAGCGTGAACGGGTCGGCCATCGGGTTCCTAAATACCCCTTGAAACACAAGCCCGCAAACGGCAAGCCCCCCACCGGCGATAAACGCGGTCAGAACGCGGGGAAAGCGGAGGGTGAGAAAAATTTCACGCTGTAAGGCATTGTCAACGATGTGGCTAACGGTCATCAACTCCATACCGATAAATGGCAACAGCGATACGAGTATCAGAGAAATAATAATCAGTACGGATATACCGAGATACGCCGGAAGCTTCAACCAGAGCAGCCCAAAACGCGGTATAGAATTTTTATCGGGGCGCGTGCTCGTCAATCCGCCTCCGTATAATAGACGGTTTTTTGATTCGGGCATTCCGCGGCTCGGAAATTTACTGAGAATATTTTTGACAGCCTGCCGGCAGCATCAATACAAAACTCCTCTTTCGTCCCGCAGAAAAATATTTTTCCATCAACCAGCGCAAGGATGTTGTCATGCGTTGACAACGCGAAATTGACATCATGCGTCACCGTAATAACTGCCGTCCCGCGCTCTGTATGTACGCGCTCAATTATTTGCCTGACGTTTTCCTGGTGGAACGGGTCGAGGTAGGTGGTCGGTTCGTCCAAAAGCAAAAAAGGCGTCTCCTGACAAACCGCCCCGGCGATAAGCGCGGCCTGAAACTCTCCCCCGCTCAAAGTGCTCATCATCCGACCGGCGAGATGCGAAATCCCAGCGATATCAAGCGCGTCGCCAACACGGTTTTTATCTTTTTGACAGGGCAGCGTCCCAAAATTCCTATACGGAAACCGCGCCATCACCACATACTCCCGCACCGTAAACGGCGGAACCGGTCTGTTACCGCCCTGCGGGACATACGCAACCCGCAACGCTATTTCCCGCGGAGATAATTTACTAATGGGAACCCCATTTATCAACACCGATTCGGGGCGCGACGGCCTCAACAGCCCGCAAAAACATTTAAGCAGCGTAGATTTCCCCGCCCCATTACGCCCAATAAGCGCCCACGCCCCGCCCGTGCTGACGGTGAAGGTGATATCTTCGACGATGTTTTTGTTTCTGTACGAAAAAAACAGGTTTTTAGCTTCGAGTCCGGTCATAACTTAATCTACAATCCGCCGTCCTCTACATTTTTGAAAATCGGAGCGAGAGGATTTGAACCTCCGGCCTCATGGTCCCGAACCATGCGCGCTAACCGGACTGCGCTACGCTCCGAAAATTTATGTGACTGCTAATATATATTATGCCGCAATGGACACGCAAGTTTTTTTATTTCGGCAGCGACTTAACGTATTCTTCTATCTCAATCCCGCACAGCCGCGCGAAACTTTTCTCCGCAGTCCCTTTGTCCGCGAATCCGCTTTGCGCACAAATCCTTCCCGGATCGCACCCGGGGTTCGCCGCCAACAGATATTTCACGCTGTTCACCCTCACCTGCGTGATAAAATCCTGCACGCTAATACCTATTTCCTTTACAAACAGAGCGTTGAGGTACGCCTCGCCGGTCACTAACGCAACGCACACGTCGTTTACCGCGAGCTTGGGGTTCATGTAGTGCGACTCAACATAACGGCACCCTTTTTGCACCGTTGGGTCAAGCACAGAGAGATGCATGGTTGTTAAAAACCGCCGCACGTCTCTTTTTTTCAAATAGAAAAAGAGCGTCGCTGCAATAATGGCCAGCGACGCGCCAAAGAAAATTGTATGGAGTGCGCTCACCCTATTTCCGCGCACCGTTCCATCTGTTCTTGAAGCATCGCGTCGTAGTTCGCACCGAGCGCCTCTATCTTTGCGCTTAGCCTGTGCGCGAACCGTTCCGCGTCGTCCCAGGCCCTGCGCTTCAGGTCGGAACTCAGTTCTTTCAGGTTCTTGTCGTTGAGTATCTCATTGGTCGCAACCTCGAAGTGGAAACGTTTGTTGTCATTCACCCTGTTCGCCGCGTCTTCCGCAATTTTTATGAGTTCGGCATGGACATCCTGAGCGAATTTAGCCTTTACGACGCGAATACCTACGGTCATGCGGTCGGCCATAAAGCGGCTGTTATATATGTAGTGCCGCTCATCCTTTGTGACGATGTTACCATCGTGGTAATACTCCCCTATTATCTTACCGCCCATCCTGACGACGGACTTGGGGTACACTATCGGCTCACGGAAAGGCTCTTCCTGACTGCTAAAAGCGTTCATGGGGCTGAACTCGTCTTCGTCCCTGTTGAGAAGATCGGGCGCGCTCTCCTCTTTCCGGGGGACGATGTTGTCCGGAAAATAATTATCCTCATAGGGCTCGTCAATGCCGATGGCACGGGGGATATCCGCGGCCGCCTGCCTTATTATGTCGATAGAGTCGACGCTGATTTTTTCGTTTTGGTCAGCGCGGCGGAGAATTATGTCGTGCAACCCGCTGACTATCCGGGTTTCGTTGGCGCTTATCTCCCTCTTCAGGCGTTGCTCGGCGATAACCAGCTCGCCCTCACGCTTTTTAAGCGTTTCAAGCTTCGCGTTCAGGTCTTTCAGATCGTGGGTGCAGGTGCTAATCTGAGACTTGACGAGCGTGAGTTCCTCGTCCTGCTTCATCTTCTCCTCAATGAGAGAGCGCGTGTCTTTGCTCGCCTTTTTGATGGCCTCCTCCCGCTCTCTAAGCACGTCTATTTTCTCCTGATAGTATGATATCAACTCTTCGACCGTATTATCGGCACCAGCGTCAACCAGCGTCTTTTTGAGCGTCCACAACTGGTCAAGCGCGAGTTTGGAGTTGTCTTTTTCCCCCTTCAGGAGTCTCTCAGCGATATCGTGCATGCTCTCCGTGATATTAACACCGCCCGTTGCCCGGGCGTCGAGCAGCATGGAATAAAAACGGTTGGAATCAACCACACCGCTGCCCAAACCAGCCGCCGGCGCTTTGTCCGCAATTTTAACGCTTTGACTCATAAAATCTCCGCCTTGTTTATGATGATGATCGTCATATATATCAAACAGTCGACCGTCTGGAAGCATCAGAACGGCTTTTTTTCTTATCCCGCTTTCCGCATACCGCACCCCGAGTTCCGAGTTGCGGATTACACACACTGAGTTCCTTTGCTCAAACTCCGGGCTGCGGGCGAGGGACACCACGCCGCGCCTTCCAACACCATCGTCCTCACTGTACGGCATTTCCGAAACCCGCGTTCTGTACTCCGCGTTCCGCGGCCCGCGCTCCGCTCTGCGGACCGCGTATTCAGAATCCATAACCATGCCTCACCTCGCTCATAATCCGCCGGCTACCCGCGGCCGACAGCGCTTCTATTATTTATAATCTTGTATAATTGCTGATTTATCGCCTCCGCCTGCAAGGTAGGCGCCCTGCTTTCCGCGAAAGGCAGCGCGTCTACAGAAACGCCAGCCTTGTTGATCTTAACAGCGTACTGCTGAAGTTCCTCCGCTTCCCGCTCAAAACCCATTTTTCGCAAATCCCTTATGCTCCGCGCCAAACTGTCATCGTCTATTGAACCGATAAACGCGATGACCGCGCGATGATACGCCCGGCCATCGTTGAGCTGCAACGCCGCGGAGCGCAACGCATTCCAGCCCGACGGTTCCGCCGGCGCAAGACGTACCGCACGCTTGCCGCATTCAAGCGCCTTGCCATACATTTCCATGCGCATGTGCACCCCCGCCATATTCACATGCACGCCGGCGTCATCCTTGTTGAGCGCCGCGGCCTTGCCGTAGCAACTAAGCGCCTTGTCATACTCCCCAAGCTGCTCACAGGCAAAACCTAGGTTCTTGTGGGCGGAGCCGAAAGACTCTTCGTAAAAAACCGCCTTCTCCAACGCGTCCTTCGCATCGCTAAAACGGTTAAGGGACATATATGAATTGCCAAGATTATACCACGCCTCCGTAAAGTCCGGCCTAATATCCACCGCCCGCTCAAAATACGTGGCCGCGAGCGCCTCGTCGCCCTTGTCAGCGAAGTAATTGCCGATGTTACACAGCGCCCCCACATTCCGCGGCTCAAGTTTCAGCACGCAATCAAACACCTCGTGCGCCTCCTCAAGATTGCCGGCGGATAATTCGAGTATTCCCAAGTTATTCCAAGCCTCAACCCTGTCCGGCTTAAGCTCGGTGAGCCTCTTGAATATCAGCCGCGCTTCCTTGATATCGTCGTTTCTATAAAGCACATTGGCAAACTCAAGCAAAAAACTATATGCCCGGGAATGCCGTTTTATCATTGAACGGCATAGTTTCAGCGCCTCGCCATGCTTGCCAAGACTGCTGTACCGCCGGACGAGGTCAATAACATTGCCAACCTCCTGCGGATCCTTCTCGCAACGGCGCTTCAACTCCAAAAGTGACGGTTCGTTAGCCATAGTCTATAAAATACCCGACAATTTTTATATCAACAAAAAATAGGGCCCTGCCTTATTTACATGATATCATCACGCGCACAAAAATATCAACTTTTGTAAAAGGCATATTTTATTTTAATGATATGGACAGAACAAGACTCAAAGAGCAGGCGGAGGTCATCCGGCAGGCGTTCGGATACATAAACCGCTTCAAAAACGAAATTTTCGTAATAAAAATCGACAGTGCGCTAAGCGCGAGCAGCCTCTTCCCCGTGCTCGTCAAGGACCTCGTGCTCCTGCGGCGAATGGGTATAAAGATAGTCCTCGTCCCCGGTGCGCGCGCGCGGATCAACGAGGTGCTCAGCGCCTACAACATCGAGTGCTCCTTCTCAAACGGGGTGCGCGTGTCGTCGCAGGACGCCATACCGTTTATACAGATGGCCGCGTTCGACGTCTCAAACAGGATTATGACCATGCTCGCCGAAAACGAAGCCGGCGCGATCATCGGCAACTGGGTGAAGGCGCGGGGCATAGGCGTGCGCGACGGGCTCGACTTCCAAAACTCCGGCGTCGTAGAAAACCTGCACACCGACATCCTGAACAAAGTGCTCGACGAAGGGATAATACCGATATTCCCAAACATCGGCTGGAGCGCGAAAGGCAAGCCCTACAACCTCTCCTCAAACGACCTCGCGTTCACGATAAGCGTGCAGATGAAAGCCGCCAAACTTTTCTTTATGACGGAAACCGGCGGGGTCAAGGCCGAGGGTTTCACGGTGCCCGACGGCGTCTACGTCTCCGAGGACGGCACGGTCTCGCAGCTCAACGTGTCGCAAGCCGGGCAATTTTTGGACCTGAACCGCGAAGAGGGCTGGAACGCCGAACGCAGCATGATCGCCTACGCCTACCGCGCCTGCAAGAGGGGCGTGCCGAGGGTACATATAATAGACGGGAGCGCCGAGGGGATGATCCTGCAAGAGATCTTCTCAAGCCGCGGCTTCGGAACGATGGTCTACGCCAACCAGCACGAAAACATCCGCCCGATGACCGCCGCCGACATCCCCGGGGTGCTGTCGCTAATGCAGCCTAAAATTGAAGAGGGCGCGCTGGTGGCGCGGACGGCCGGGGAGCTAACGGAAAATTTGGACGACTACGCGGTCTATGAAGTAGACGGAACGCTCCACGCCTGCGGCGCACTGCACGTTTTCCCCGATAAACAGGGCGAAATCGCGGCCATCGTGGTCGACAAAGCCTACGCAAGCCGGGGAATCGGGAAGAAAATGATCTACTACCTCATCGAGCAAGCCACCAAAACCGGCCTTAAATCAGTATTCGTACTGACAACGCAGACATCGGACTGGTTTCAGCAGCTTGGATTCATTGAAAGCAACGTCAACGAACTACCGGAGCAAAAGCGGGAAAAGTATAACAAATGCAGAAACAGTTTAATATTGAAATACCCGATATCATCACATCGAATTGCGGGTGAGTTGCAGGTAGAATAAAAATATGCGCAGGCGGCCACCCCCGACCGCCCATGCGGAACTTGACCGCGACATGTTAAATTTTTAATTGTGACGGCAAAGCCGACAATGCTGGATTTTCTAAATACGTGAGATATATCGTATACTCACAAATAAAAATTGTTTTCCCGTATAAATCTGCGCAGCGTCGACCGGTGGACGCCTAACCGTCTCGCGATTTTTGTTTTCGACAGACCCTCTTCCTGCATTTTTTCTATCTGTGAAGATTTTCCCGTCAGTTTGAGTTTTTTTGATTTCGAGCCGCGCGGGCGGCCGACGTGAATGCCTTCCGCTTTCAGGCGGGCCAACGCTTCCCTGGTTCTTTGCGATATTAGCTGGCGCTCTATCTCGGCCGACAGCCCGAAAGCGAAGGCGAGGACTTTTGAGTTGATGTCGTTGCCTAATCGGTAGCTGTCCTTAATAGTCCATACCTCTACCTCTTTCTCCATGCAAAAATTAAGCACCGACATAATCATCAGCAAATTACGCCCCAGCCTTGACAATTCCGAGCAAATCAAAATATCTCCGCTTTTCATCTTTTTGAGAAGCTTGCCAAGTTTTCGCTCCTGAACCGTCCTCGCACCCGAAATAGTTTCCTCAAACCACTTGTCTACAGTCATAATGTTTTTACTGCAAAATTCATTAATTTCATAACGCTGATTTTCAACATTTTGCCTGTCGGTGCTGACGCGGATATAACCGTAAACCATAAAAGGCCCCCCTAAATAAAAACGGCGCGCCCCTCGCGGGGCGCGCCTTTAAACTGTTATCTCTCCTGCTACCCTACAACGGCTACGCTACCACCTATATTCCGAACGCGGCGTGTAGCTTGTATGGAGCAGATCATGTGCTTTCTTCGACAACGGCTTTTCCAAAAACTCCGCGTAGATTTTGGTAATCTGCGGGTTTTGGTGCGAGCAGCGTTTTTTGGCAATCTCGTCGTCCTTGTAGATGCCTTTGGTCCGAGCCGCTATTTCGCCGTCGGTGCCATAGGGCTGGCCGCCGCCGCCTACGCAGCCGCCGTGGCAGGCCATCACCTCTATGAAATGGTACGGCGGCTCCTCGCCGGCTGCCAACGCAGCCTTAACCTTGTCAAGCACCCGCGAGATGTTGACCATACCGTGAGCGACGGCTACCTTGACAGGCGTTCCGTCGATGTCGATTACGGCTTCCTTCACCCCGTCGAGGCCGCGCACGGCCGTGAGATTCACGTCGCCCAACTCTTTGTTGGTCAGCAGGTGATAGGCAGTCCTGAGCGCGGCTTCCATCACGCCGCCGGTCACGCCGAAAATCGTCCCCGCGCCGGTGTATTCGCCGAGAATCGAATCGGCTTCTTCATCGGACAGGTTGTTAAAATCGATACCGGCCGACTTTATCATACGGACGAGTTCGCGGGTAGTCAGGGATATGTCGATATCCTTGTGGCCGCTTGAGAACATCTCGTTGGAGCGGGATATTTCAAATTTTTTGGCGGTGCAGGGCATTATCGATACCATGAAAATAGTTTTGGGGTCGACGCCCGCCTTGTCTGCGTAGTAAGTTTTCGCCACCGCGCCGAGCATCGCCTGCGGCGACTTCGCCGTCGAGAAGTGCGGGATCATATCCTGATAGAACTTTTCAAGATAGTCAACCCACGCCGGGCAGCATGTGGTGATGAGCGGAAGTTTTTCCTTTTTGTTTTTGAACATCTCGACAAACTCGCTGCCCTCTTCCATAATAGTAAGGTCGGCGGTGAAGTTTGTGTCGAAAACAGCCTTGAACCCAAGCCGGCGCAATGCGGCGTAGAGTTTGCCGGTTGTGAGCGTGCCGGACGGCAGCCCAAAAGCTTCGCCGATGGCGACGCGGATGGCGGGCGCGATCTGCACCACGGGGTACAGGCCGTCCTTGTGCAGGGCGTCCCAGACGAGATGCTCCTCGGATTTCTCGTAAATTGCCCCGACCGGGCAGTGCGCCGAGCACTGGCCGCACTTGATACAGGGGCTGTTTTCGAGGGAGACGTCGGCGGACGGCGCTATGCGCGTTTTTTCGCCGCGGCCCAGAAATTCAAGCGCCCACACGCCCTGCGAGTTCTGGCATACTTTGGCGCAGCGGCCGCACAGAACGCACTTTTCGGGGTGCAGCACGATAGAGGTCGTGCTCGTGTCTTCCGGCTGGTTGTGCACGCGCGGCGAGAACACCGCCTCGCGTATGCCGTACTCCGCGGCGAGCGTTTGCAGTTCGCACGCCATGTTCCGCAGGCACGAGAGACACTCTTTGGGGTGCGACGACAGTATCAGTTCGATGACTGTCCTTCGTACCTCCACGAGTTCCGCGTCGTGGGTGATGACGTTCATCCCCTCTTCGACGGTAGCGACGCAGGCGCGCAGTATCTTGGGGGAGCCCTCGATTTTAACTACGCATATCCCGCAGGCCGCCCACGCGTCCAAATCGGGATGCCAGCACAGAGTTGGAATTTTTACCGCGGCCTTCCGGGCGGCCTCCAAAATAGTCGTCCCTTCCTGTACGGTAACGGGGAGACCGTTTATCTTCAAATTAATCGTTTTACCCATAAGAGTTTGCTCCTTGGAGTTTTTATTAGTTCTTGACTATTGCCGCAAATTTACATACTCTCTCGCACTCGCCGCACTTGACGCAAGCCGCCTGATCAATCACGTGCATTTGCTTCTTCTCGCCCGTGATACAGTTGACAGGGCATTTTCTCACGCACGCCGTGCAGCCGATACACTTTTCGTTGATGACGTACCTGATCATCTTCTGGCACTTGCCCGCGGGACACTTGCGGTCTTTGATGTGCGCGAGGTACTCGTCCTCAAAGAATTTAAGAGTGGAGATGATCGGGTTCGGCGCGGTTTGCCCAAGGGCGCACAGCGACGCTTTCTGCATCGCGCGGCTTATCTTGCGCATACTTTCGATGTCCTCCATCGTGCCTTCGCCGTTCGTTATCTTTTCGAGGTAGTGGTAAAGCTGCGCGCCTCCGATACGGCAGGGCGTACACTTTCCGCACGATTCCTCGACCGTGAATTCAAGATAAAACTTGGTCACGTCGACCGCGCAGTCGTCCTCGTCCATTACTATCATCCCGCCGGAGCCCATCATGGAGCCGAGCTTCGTCAGGTTGTCGAAGTCGATTGGCGCGTCGAGGAACTCGGAGGTGATCATCCCGCCGGACGGGCCGCCGGTTTGCACCGCCTTGAACTTTTTGCCGTTTGGAATACCGCCGCCGATTTCGTAAACAATCTCGCGCAGCGTGATACCCATCGGCACCTCTATAAGCCCCGAGTTCGCGATTTTTCCGGTGAGGGCGAAAACCTTTGTGCCCTTGGAGGCCTCGGTCCCCTTGGCCGCGAAAGACGCGCCGCCGTTTCTGATAATCGCGGGGATGTTGGCGTAGGTTTCTACATTATTAATGATGGTCGGCTTGCCCCACAGCCCCTTTACCGCTGGGAACGGCGGGCGCGGGATGGGCATACCGCGTTTGCCTTCGAGCGACGCGAGAAGCGCGGTTTCCTCGCCGCAGACAAAAGCGCCGGCGCCAAGCCTGATTTCGATATTGAAATTAAAACCGCTTTCGAGGATATTATCGCCGAGAAGCCCGCCCTCTTTTGCCTGCTTGATGGCAATTTCGAGGCGGTGTATCGCCAGCGGGTATTCGGCGCGGATGTAGATGTACCCGCGGCTCGCGCCCACTGTTTTGCCGGCGATGGTCATCGCTTCGAGCACGGCGTGCGGGTCGCCTTCGAGTATGCTGCGGTCCATGTACGCGCCCGGGTCGCCTTCGTCGGCGTTGCAGACGATGAATTTCTGGTCGCTCTCCGTATTTTTTGTGAACATCCACTTGCGCCACGTGGGGAAGCCCGCGCCGCCTCTGCCGCGCAGGCCGGACGTTTCGAGTTCCTTTATAACATCGTCGGCGCTGATATCAAACAGCACTTTTTCGAGCGCTACGTACCCGTCGCGGGCGATGTACTCGTTGATGTCCTCCGGGTCGATAAACCCGCAGTTGCGCAGCACGACGCGCACCTGTTTCTTGTAGAAGTCGATATCGTCAACCGACGCGACGGCGGATGTCGTGCAGTCCGGCTTGTTGTAAAGCAGCCTTGTTACCCGCCGCCCCTTTACGATGTGCTCCTCGACGAGTTCTTTCGCGTCCTCCGGTTTTACGTGGACGTAGAAACTTTCGTCGGGCAGCATCTTGACGATAGGCCCTTTTTCGCAGAAGCCAAAACACCCGGTTTTGAGCGCCTGCGTTTCGCCGTGGACGTTGTTCGCCTCCAGCTCTTTCTGGATATTGCGGTAAATTTCGTCGGCCTTGCTCGATTCACAGGCAGTGCCGCCGCATATCAACACATAATTTTTGTATCTCATCTATCCTCCCCGATCACTTAAGGTCTATTACAAGGTCGCTGACAGTCTTGCGGCCTATGATGTGTTCGTTCACGATACGCTTCACGGCGTCCGGTTTTACGTTGCCGTAGACGGTGGGCTCCATTCCGGACGCAATCACCGAAATAGTAGGCTCATTCTTGCCGTCGCAGCCCCCTTTCATGCAGCCGGTCTGCGTGACCGTCACCTCAAGCTGCAACTTTTCGTTCGCGTCGACTTCGTCGAGGAAAGCGTCGAATGTTTCTCTCGCCCCGGCCTTTATGCCGCACGTACCGAGGCCGATGATGACGTGCGTCGTCTTGCCCTCCGGGTCGCGCCTCCTGATTTCCTTGCTCTTCGCGTCGCGGATTTTTTTCAGATCCGCGCGAGTCAGTTTTGCCATATATCAGTCCCCTTTTTTGGTTAGTTCATTTTCCGACTGCCTAACAAATTCGCGCAATGCGGCAAGCGCCGGCGCGCCATGCAAATCCCCCAGTGTTTCAGCCGCCTTGGAGCGGATTACCGAGTATGACTCATCGCCCAAAGCCCTGCTAAAATTGAGGTCAAACCCGCCCTCCATCCCCATACAGCACGCTACCGCCGACGCTAAATTGCCTAATGGCGGCGCGTTTTGATGTTTGGCGTTTATTTCAAAAAACAGCGACGTCCCGATTCCGTCCTCCGAAACAACATCCCAAACCCCGCCGCATTTGTCTACAAGTTCGGCGAGATACGGTATCCCCTGCCCGCCGGTACGCTGCAAACGCTTTTCCCCGCTTACAGGGGGTACCGGTGATCCGGGTGATGATTCTAGCGGCTGGCTACACTTGCACACCGGCGCGTTCCGCCTGTCTTCCGGCAGAAGTTCACGGATTCGCGCCAGCGTCTCCGCGTCCATCCCCGCCCCGTCGTCCGCTATATATACCTTAATATAGCCGTCTTCCCGCTCCATCAGGCTGACAATAATCACATTGCTGTCGGCTTTGACGGAATTTTGCGTCAGGTCAACGATATAATCGGACAATGTTTTGTGCATAACATCACGCGCGTTTTACCTGTATTTATCAACAATACCCGCGACCTTGTCCGTCGGCAGGCATCCGTAAACGTCCGGGCCTACCGTGATAAGCGGCGCCAGCCCGCAGCACCCTACGCAACGCACCGACTGCAACGAGAACTTGCCGTCTTCGGTTGTCCCGTTGACCCCGATATTCAGCAGTCTTTGCAGTTCCGCGAGCAGTTTGTCGCCCCCTTTGAGGTAGCAAGCTGTCCCCATGCACACCGAAATCATGTGTTCGCCGGGTTTTTCGAGCTTGAAATAGTGGTAGAACGTCATCACCCCGTAGATTTTGGCAAGCGGGATGCCTAACTTTCTTGAAACAGTAAACGCCACATCGCGGGGGATGTATCTGTAAACTTGCTGAACTTTGTGCAGGACCATAACGAGATTGCCCGGCTTGTCTTTCCATTCTTCAATGAAAGACTCAAGTTCAGGCGTCAGCTCTGTCAATACCGGCATACTTTCGGCCATACGGCAAACCTCCTGAAGCGGTGGTAGTTAAAAGTTTTAGCTTGCGATTTTTTGGTTATAATACTGCAACATAACAAAATAATATATGGCATTGGGAAATAAAAGATATTTTTTATATTTTTTTTTACACGCGCGGGTAGACAGCGGGTCATAAAGAAGCGGAAGAGTTTTCTCCTACATAATATACATATAATAAGTTGTGTGTTTCAGGAACGCAAAGAAAAAAAATAAAAGTTTTGAGGCAGGAACGACGCGGGTTTCCCTATACCCCTTTCCTAATCAAACACCTCCTTTTATAAAACGCGACGCCGTATTTCATGGTGTCGGTGTAGCCCTCGTCTTCCCATTCGGCGGCGTAGTTGTTCTTTTCTATTTGCGCGAGCGCTTCGTCGCACGCGTCGGGGTGTCGAAGCCACCATCCCAACGGCTACAATATAAATCACGGCGCGGTCGGCAATCAAATATTTTCTATTTCTTCTATCGAAAGCCCGGTCGCCGCAGAAATCTGGTCTGCTGGCATTCCGATTTTTTTCAGATTTTGGGCTACCTCAGCCTTGCCTTCGGCTTTGCCCTCCACCCTGCCCTCCGCCCTACCCTCGGTCCTACCCTCGACCCTACCCTCTGCTCTACCCTCGGCTTTACCCTCGGCCCTACCCTCAGCCTTGCCTTTTTGCTCGCCTTTCCACATCGCCGAGTCTATTTCGTTATTTCTAACCCGATTGAATTTAAGGTGGTCTTCGTAGTCGATACGTTCAAATTCGCTCATTTTGGCGACATT